>JAPLGY010000502.1 GCA_026389955.1 Caldilinea sp.
TTACCCGGCGGCAGGCTTGCGAGGCGGTCCCCGGGCGGCATAGTGATCCCCGAAACGCCGGCCCCAGAAGCCGGCGGCCGGGAGAGCGTCATGAAGTTCCTTCGCATCGGGCTGGCCATGGCCCGCCGCGCTCGCGGGTTCGGCATGCGCATCCTCTACCACGACGCCTTCCGCAGCGAGGTCGCCGAACAGGAGCTGGGCGCAGTCGCCGTGAGCAAAGCGGAGCTGCTGGCGCAGTCAGACTTTGTGTCGCTGCATGTGCCGCTGACCCCAGAGACCTACCACTATATCGACGCAGCAGCGCTGCGCGCCATGAAACCCAATGCGATCTTGATCAACACCGCCCGCTGGCCGGTCGTAGATACCCTGGCGCTCTACGAAGCGCTGAAGGTGCAGCAGATCTTTGCTGCCGGGCTGGATGTCACCGACCCCGAACCGTTGCCCGCAGAGCATCCGCTTTACACACTCGACAACGCACTGGTGGTGCCCCATATCGCCAGCGCCAGTTTTGAAACCCGCAGCCGCATGGCAGAGATGGCTGCCGACAACCTGCTGGCCGGGCTGGCTGGCCAATTGCCTCCCAACTGTCTCAACCCAGAGGCGCTGCGGTAGCGCAAGCGGGAGTTACCCGAAGGGATGCCTTGCCGAGATGGGTCTCTCCAAGGCATCCCAGCCAGAGGAGAACACAGGATGATGAACCGTCTCGGGGCTTTGCTCCGTCAACGCTGCCCGGTCTGTCTGCAAGGGCAGGTCTTCTGTTCGTTGTTCGGGATGCACAGCCACTGCCCGACCTGTGGAATCAAATTCGAACGCGAGACGGGTTATTTTCTCAACGCCATGTTTGTCGGCTACGCCGCCGGCTTTTTGGCCCTGCTGCCCACCGCAGTCTGGCTGGCCTGGCAGAATGTCTCCATCGCGGCTTTTTCTGTCGCCATGATTGCCCAGACGGCCCTGCTCACCCCGTTGATCTTCCGCTACGCCCGTCTGCTCTGGATGCACACCGACCAGTTGTTGGACCCCCGCCCTCTCCCTTCTGCAGCCAACTTGAATTTCTCTCAATCTGATTTGACAAATTGATCGCCGGGTGCTACAGTACGGGCACAATTAAATAGCAAGACTCTTATCCAGAGAGGTGGAGGGACCGGCCCTGTGAAACCTCGGCAACCCAATGACTGGCCAGCAAAGAAGCAGACCAGCATAATAGGTGCCAAATCCGGCAGACGTGTTCTGGAAGATGAGAGGAAGCGATCTGCGCTTCTGATCATCCCCACCCCGTGGGGATTTTTGTTGCCCCAAAAGCAGCACAGGCCGGCCAGCCAGCCTCCCATCTTTTGGACAAGAAGTTTTTTGTTGGAGTCCAAACACAATCAGGAGAAAGACCACCATGAGCGCCGACCGACAATTTGGGTTCGCTACCCGCCAGCTGCATGCAGGCCAGACCCCCGATCCCACCACAGGCAGCCGCGCGGTACCGATCTATCAGACGACCAGCTACCAATTTCGGAACACAGAGCATGCGGCCAATCTGTTTGCCCTGCGCGAGCTTGGCAACATCTACACCCGCATCATGAACCCAACCACCGATGTGCTCGAGCAGCGCATCGCCAGCCTGGAGGGAGGGGTTGCCGGGCTGGCCGCCTCCTCCGGCCATGCCGCCCAGGTCATGGCCATCTTCACCCTCTGTGAAGCAGGGGACCACATTGTGTCGAGCAGCCGCCTCTACGGCGGCACGTACAACCAGTTCAACTATTCCCTGCCCAAACTGGGCATCGAAGTGACCTTTGTCGACCCCACCGACCCGGCCAATTTCGAGCGCGCCATTCGACCCAACACCAAAATCTTCTACGGGGAGACATTGGGCAACCCAGACATCAAAGTCTTTCCGTTCGAGGAGGTCGCTGCGCTTGCCAAAGCCTACAACATCGTGCTCATGATCGACAACACGCTGGCCACCCCCTATCTGTGCCGCCCGATCGAGTTCGGAACCCATGTGGTCACCCACAGCACTACCAAATTTCTGGCTGGCCACGGCCAGGCGATCGGCGGGGCGCTCGTCGACGGCGGCAACTTTGACTGGACCAGCGGGCGCTTCGCCAATTTCACCACCCCTGACCCCAGCTACCATGGTTTGAAATACGCCGACCTGGTTGGCATCGGCCTGCCCCCCTTTGCGATCAAGGCGCGCGTCCAGGTGCTGCGCGATATTGGGGCCAGCCAGGCTCCTTTCAACAGCTGGAACACCCTGACCGGCATCGAGACGCTCAGCCTGCGCATGGATCGCCACTGCAGCAACGCACAGACAGTCGCTGAGTTTCTGCAGGGGCACCCAACGGTCAAATGGGTCACCTACCCTGGCCTTTCCAGCCACCCGGACCATGCACTGGCCAAAAAATACCTGCCCAAAGGGGCCGGTGCAATCCTGGGGTTTGGGATCGAAGGAGGGGTTGTTGCCGGTCAAAAATTCATCGACCACCTCCAGCTGTTCAGCCACCTGGCCAACGTCGGCGACGCCAAAAGCCTGGCGATCCATCCGGCGACCACGACCCACAGCCAGTTGACACCGGAGGAGATGGTCACAGCCGGCGTCTCCCCAGATTTCATCCGCCTGAGCGTCGGGCTCGAGGAGATCGAAGATATTCTCTGGGATCTGGACCAGGCGCTCGCCGCAGCCACAAAATAACCGGCTCCCACAACGCACCTGCCGCTCTCTGAACGCTCACCAGCGGCCTGCGCGCGGCAGGTGCCATCTTTGCAAAGAATCTTTTTTATGTCGACTCACACTGCCGGCACAGTTGTCACCCAATTCTTCACGTTTCCTGAAGAGGAACCTTTTTGTCTGGAGAGCGGCGAAAGCCTCGGGCCTGTGACGCTGGCCTACGAAACGTATGGCACGCTCAACAGCGACCGCTCGAACGGAATTCTGGTCTGCCATGCTTTGACTGGCAGCGCCCATGCAGCAGGCTGGCTGGACGGTGACCCGGACAAACCAGGCTGGTGGGAAGATTGTATCGGGCCAGGCAAAGCCTTCGACACCGACCGTTTTTTTGTAATCTGCAGCAATGTGATCGGTTCATGTTACGGGTCGACCGGACCCGCCAGCATCGACCCCAAAACCGGCAAACCCTACGGGCTCCACTTCCCCGTTGTGACGGTCGGCGACATGGTGCGGGCGCAGGTCAGGCTGCTCAACCACCTGGAAATTGACCGCCTGCTCTGTGTGGCCGGCGGCTCGATGGGGGGCATGCAGGTGCTGGAGTGGGCCGCCCACCATCCAGCACGCACACGCGCCGCCATTCCGATCGCCACCACGGCGCATCACAGCCCGATGTTGATCGCCTTCAGCGAAGTAGGACGCCAGGCAATCTATGCCGACCCTGCCTGGAACTACGGCGCCTACTACGACCAGACGCAGAAGCCAGACGTCGGGCTCGCCCTGGCCCGCATGATCGGCCATATCACCTATCTCAGCGAAGAGTCGATGCAGCTCAAATTTGGCCGTCGTCTGCAGGGGATCGAAAAATATGGCTATGAATTTGAGACCGAGTTCGAGGTGGAAAGCTACCTCAAATACAACGGCCTCAAATTTACCCGGCGCTTCGACGCCAACAGCTATCTGTACGTGACCAAGGCCATGGACTACTTCGATCTGAAACAACCGACCGGTTCGCTGGCTGCCACCTTTGCCGGCGCCGTCGACGTCAAATTTCTGGTCATCAGCTTTACCAGCGACTGGCTCTACCCCAGCTACCACAGCAAGCAGCTGGTCAGCGCACTGACCGCAGCCAATGTAGATGTCACCTACCTGGATGTCAAGAGCAGCTGGGGCCATGACGCTTTTTTGCTTGAGGTGGAGACGATGACCCATCTGCTCGGCAGTTTTTTGGATCGTCTGGTGCGCGAGGAGCAGATCGCCGTCCCTGTCAGTCTGGGTGCGCCCAGGAGGGGGGGGCCACCTGCCCTGCAAAGCACCCGGCTCGCCGACAACCTCGCATGAAGACACCCCCCCCTTCGCCCCCAACCGCGCCCTTGCGCCCGGACCTGTCGGCGATCGCCGACCTGGTCGAAGCTGGCTGGCGTGTGCTCGACCTGGGCTGTGGCGACGGTGCCCTGCTCGAATTCCTGCGAGACCGCAAAGCGGTGCGCGGCCGCGGGATCGAGCTGAGCGAAAAAGGCATGCTGGCCTGTGTGCGCCGAGGGCTCAGCGTGCGCCAGGGCAACCTCCAGGAGGGGCTGGCCGACTACCCCGATCAGAGTTTTGATGCCGTCATTCTCAGCCAGACCTTGCCCTTTTTGGATGACCCGGCCATGGTGTTGAATGAGATGCTGCGTGTCGGGCGCACCGCCATCGTGAGTTTTTCCAACTGGGGACATTGGCGCTGCCGGCTGGAGCTGCTCTTCACAGGCCGGATTCCAGTGGCAGTCGACCTGCCGCAGCAATGGCACGAAAGCCCACGGCGCCAACTGTTCAGTGTCACCGATTTTGCCCGTTTTTGCCGCCAGATCGACATCAGAATCGACCGCCAGGTCTACATGAACCACGGAGTTCGGATCCGGACCGGGCGTTTCAAGAATTTGCTCTCCACAACGGCAGTCTTTACGCTGCGCCGCAGCAATTGACAGTTGCGCAAAAGACCTACGGGCCGCTCTCCAGCCAGCTCTCCAAGACTCGCCCCACGGCACTCAGCGTCTCGGCACTCAGCGTCAGGGGCGGGTCGCCGCCCTCCCCCAGATCCCCGGCTCCCACCAGATCCGCTGTCGGCAGACCCGCAGCGACAAAGGGAGCCGTCGGCGAAAATGGCAGGTTGCGGCTTTGCGCAGGAAAGATCGCTTCCAACTTGAGCTGGGCTGCGCTCCGCCAGAGCGCGGCGTTGAGCGCTGGGTCGGCGGCCTCGTTTTGAAAAAATTGCGCCTCTGCGGCCCCTACCCGGGCGAGGCCCACCACATAGCGCGGCGAGGCGCAGCGTGGCACGCTCTCAGGCAGGCTGTCGACCAAGAGCTGGCTGCCAATCCCTGCCTCCCAGCCTGGCAGCCCCCCATTGGACTCGGCGTCCAAAAAGGCCAGACAGAGCGTATGCTGAGCCAGCCCCAGATCCACCGTACGTGCCAGTTCGAGCAGCACAGCCACCCCGGAAGCACTCGCATTGGCCCCCAGGGCGGGCTCGTCGGTTGCAAGACGGGTGTCGTACGGCGTTGCCAACAGCAGCACCGGTGCCCCTGGGGACGAGCTGCGCACGGCGATCAAGTTGCGCCCCTGCACCTGGTCGCCAATTGTGAAGGGCTGAATCACCACATCCCAGCCCAATCGGCGCAGCTGCTCGACCAGCCAATCCCCCATGGCCAGGCTGGCCTGCGTGCCTGTCACGCGCGGGCCAAACGCGAGCTGCTGGCTGACATTCTCCAGGGCTCGCTGGCCCGAAAAGGTTTCGTCTCCCCCCCCTGAACGGAGCAGCCCTTCCCCCAGGTACGCAAAAAAAGCGACCGCAGCCAGCAGAAAGCCGATCAACACCAGCTCAAGCGAGTACGAACGCAGACGCTGCATCGATCACTCCTAGACCGAACAGACAGCTGCACAACAGCACAAAAACCGCCCGGCAATCACTTTTCACCATGGTCGCGAGAACGAAAAATCAACTGGATCGGCGTCCCCTCAAACGGATAATGGACCCGGATGCGGTTTTCCAGATACCGTTCGTAGGAAAAATGGACCAGGTCTTTGTCGTTGACAAAGATGACAAACGTAGGGGGCTCGTTGCTGGTCTGCGTGCCATAATACATTCGCAGCGGGCGCCCTTGGCGCGCAGGAGCCTGGGCAGCCTTTTGTGGACTCGCTGGCGGGTCTTGGCGCTGATGAAGAGCACCGGAACATAACTCAAAAAATTGAGCTGCTCGCGCACGGTCGCCGTATACTCGACCATCGTGTTGTTGTCTTTTTCTATCGCATCCCATTTGTTGATCAGCACCACAACACTCTTGTTGCGCTCCAGCACATAGCCAGCCACATGCGTGTCCTGGGCAGTGACCCCTTCCTGAGCATCGATCACGAGCAGAGCCACATCGGCACGGTCAATGGCACGCATGCTGCGCAGCACGCTGTACTGCTCGATCCCCTGTTCCACACGTCCCCGGCGGCGAATGCCGGCGGTGTCGATCAAGGTGAGGCGCTCGCCGGCATAGGTGATCTGCATGTCGATCGGGTCGCGCGTGGTGCCGGGCACCTCGCTGACAATCGACCGCTCCTCCCCCACCAGCGCGTTGAGCAGGCTGCTTTTGCCGACGTTGGGGCGTCCGACGATCGCGATCCCAATCGTTTTTTCTGAGGTCTCTTCGGCCGGATACGGAGGCAGCACTTTGACCAGCTCGTCCAACAGATCCGCCACCCCCTCCCCATGATAGGCGCTGACCGGATAGGGTTCTCCCAGCCCGAGTGACCAGAACTCCACTGCATTCTGCTGCACCTGCTGATTTTCTGCCTTGTTGGCGGCGAGAAAAATCGGCTTGTCGCTCAGGCGAAGCACCGCTGCAATCTCTTCGTCGGCCGCCGTCAGGCCGCTGCGGCCATCCACTAAAAAGAGGATCGCATCGGCTTCGTCGATGGCGATCTTCGCCTGGTTCTGGATAAAGTTGGTAAACTTTCCTGCAGGCGTGTCCTCCGGCTGCACTTCTCCAGGTCGGCTGGGCCACATCGTCTCTGGCAGTTCCAGCCCCCCCGTATCGACGACGATAAACCCCACGCCGTTCCAGTCACTTTCACCGTAGATTCGATCGCGCGTCGTGCCAGGCACATCTTCGACGATCGCCACCGGGCGCCCGATCAGACGATTGAACAGGGTTGACTTTCCAACATTGGGACGCCCGACCAGGGCCACTATCGGTTTGCGTGTCTGCATGGTTTTCCTTGTTTTTACGGTGCAGCCGGCGTCAGCACAGCCGGTGTTGCGGGGGAAGACGTTGTGGGGGAAGAGATTGTGGGGGAAGGCGTTGCAGCCTGCGGGTCTGCCAGGCCATTGAGGGCACGTTGCTTGACCACGACCTCGACCGTCTCTGGAATGACCGCGTCGCGTATGATTCCATCGGGGGACAAAATCGCCGGCTCCACGATATGGGTCCCCGCGACCAGGCCGTTGAGGTCCAGGATGGCGAAGACATCATCTTCGTTCATGGATTCGAGCAGCGGGATCGGCCCGCTCAAAATCACGTCTACCTCGTCGAGCGACAGCTCAGCGACCAGGCCAGGCCCCAATCCACGCACCACCAGCGGCTCGGAGACGGTCAGTCCGCCTACGATAGGGGTGATGCCGGCCGTTGCCATAACAAAATCGCCGTCAAACGAGGTGACTCCCTCCGGAAGAACCAGCTGCGCCCGTTTGCGGATGTCGCCGGTGGCCCCCGTCAAATCCAGCGGGTCGGTCTCGACAAAACCAGGCACCTGAGCCAGCAGGTCAGGGTCTCCTTGCAGAACCACCGTAGACGGTTCGGCGCGCACAGCGCTCAGCCGATATCCATTGGCCGGCGGGCCTGTCAATTTGACCCGCACTGCCACCTCCTTGCGTCCCGGCCACTGTTCCACCGGAACGACAATCTGTACCTTGCCCGGCGCCGGGACTGCCACCCGTTCGACAGCCCGACTCTGCGCGTCGATCGGCACGAGCTGCTGGGTACGTTCTATCTGGCTTTTGGCCCCGCGCAGATAGATTTCGGCGCGCGCCCGCACGACCTGGCTGACTTGGGTCGCCGGGCCGCTCACCGTCACCGTCATCGGGGTATAGATCGGCTGTTGCCATTCATAGCCGAACGCAGCCCCATCCATAATTTCTACCTGCACGGGAATCTCTTTCTGCACATGCTGGTCAATCGTGACAGTATATTCGGAACGCTGCACGGTCAACACAGCCACCTGCGGATCGCGCCGGGTGACCTTGACGCTGACCACATGGTCGCCCGTGCCCAGCCCAGTCAGGTCCAACGTCGCACGAAAATCGTCGACACGCATCGATTCCCAGGAGGTGCGTGGGGCGCGCAATTCCAGGAGCACGCTCTCAGCGCTGAGATCCTGCACCACTTCCAACCCGTCCTCCATTCCCAACACCGTCAACGGGATGGGCAGTTCAAACTGCTGAACCAGCAGCGGGTTTTCCTGGTTGACAGCAATCAGCCAGATCGTAAAGGCCAGCAACGCCGAGAGCAGCAGCGTGCCCAGCTCGCTGACCTGAAAACTTGGCCGAGAACGCCGCCGCTGTACCGGGTCGGGAAGTTCAGATTCGGGGTGTGTCTCGGCGGGTTCCATCGTTGTCGCCATACAAATTTCTGTGGTCGCTCCGGTCTGCTTCTGTCTGGTCACTGCAAGGTCGAATAGTAGTCGCTCAGCAAAGAACGCAGCCGACTGCCGTCGACGCGTGCGATCCGGCCATTGCGGGAAGCAGAGATGCGGCCGGTTTCTTCGGAGACGACAATCACCAACGCATCGGACTGTTCGGTGACACCGATCGCCGCCCGGTGGCGGGTCCCCATCTGTGTATCTGCCAGGTCTCGGTCGGTCAAGGGCAGCACACAGCAGGCAGCCAGCAGACGGCTGCGCCGCACGATGACAGCACCGTCGTGCAGCGGTGTATTTGGGAAAAAAATCGTCGACAACAGCTCTGCCGACACCTCAGCGTCGACCCGCACCCCGCTGTCGACAACTTCGGCCAGCCCTGTGACACCTTCAAAGACCAACAACGCACCATGACGCCGCAACGCCAGCCCCTCGACAGCTTTCACAACCTCAGCGATCAGACCCTGCACTTCGCCAGTATCACCTCGCTGCATCCACAACGGGGCTGAACGGCCGATCCGTTCCAGGGCTCGCCGCAGTTCAGGCTGAAAAATGACTGGAATGGCAAAGAGCACCATCGGTGCGGCCGTGCGCATCAGCCAGTTGAACGCAGGCAGGTCGATGACCTGTTCCAAAATGGCAAAAATGATGATGAAGAGCAGAACGCCCCGCACCAGTTGAACCGCACGCGTCCCCCGAAAGAGCCGAAACAACCCATAAAACACCCCGGTCACCAGGGCAACATCGACCAGGCTCTGCCAGGAGAGGAGCCGGCTCAGCGAAGCAAAGACATCCGTCATTCTACTTCAGCGGGATGTTGGCGATCAAGTGGGCCAACAAAGCCTTCTGGGCGTGCAACCGGTTGTGCGCCTGCGGAAAGAGCACGCTGTTGGGCCCATCGGCCACGGCATCGGTGATCTCTTCACCGCGGTGTGCAGGAAGACAGTGCATGACCAGAACATCTGGGTTGCCGGTGCGAGCCACCAAATCTCGATTGATTTGATAGGGAGGAAAAACCTGCAGCCGCGCCTCGCGCTCCGCTTCCTGCCCCATGCTGGTCCAGACATCTGTGTAGAGCACATCGACGCCCACCACACCGTCCAGGTCGCCGGTCACCAGAACCTTGGACTCGGCGACCAACGCCGGGGCAGGCAGATAGCCCGCAGGCGCGATGACACGCACGTTCATCCCCACTTTGCTGGCCGCCATGATCAGGCTGGTCGCCACGTTGTTGCTGCCGTCCCCGACATAGGCCAACGTCATCCCCTGCAGCCGACCTGCCTGCTCCCAAACCGTGAACAGATCCGCCAGAGCTTGACAGGGATGGCTGAAATCGCTCAGCCCGTTGATGACGGGGACCGTGGCCGACTGCGCCAGCTGCAAAACGTGGTTGTGGTCAAAGACGCGAGCCATGATCCCGTCACAGTAGCCGCTCAGAACCCGCGCAACGTCGGCGACACTCTCGCGGGTGCCCAACCCCACCTCTTGCGGGCTGATGTAAAAGGCGTGTCCTCCCAGCTGCACCATCCCCATCTCAAAACTGACGCGTGTGCGCAGGCTGGGTTTTTGAAAAATCAATGCCAGCGCCTTGCCCGCCAGGATCGGCGCATTCTGGCCCAACCGCTGGCGCTCCTCTTTCAACTCGCGCGCCAGACGCAGCAGCCACCAGAACTGCTCGGCAGTCACATATTGCAGGTCAAGAAAGTCGGACAGTGCAGGAATTACTGTGTTCATAAGTTCGTTTCACCCTCAAACCGCTCCAATAGATGCTTCCGCTACGACTGGGTTGCTGAGCTGACCCAACCCGTCGATGGCAACCGTCATGACATCCCCCGGCCGGACAGGCCCTACACCCGACGGCGTGCCTGTCAGGATCAGATCGCCAGGTTCCAGCGTCATGAAGCGGGCGATGTGGGCAATGACTCGCGAGATCGAGTAGACCATCAGCGCCGTTGTGCTTTCCTGACGCAGCTCGCCGTTGACCCAGCAACGCACCAGGCGGTCGGCTGGGTCGTAGTCGGTGTCGATCCAGGGGCCAACCGGCGCAAAGGTGTCAAAACCTTTGGCGCGAGCCCACTGGCCATCTTTTTTCTGCAGGTCGCGCGCGGTGACATCATTGGCCACCGTGTAGCCAAAGACATAGTGCAGCGCAGCAGCCTCCGTCACGCTGCGGCAACGTCGGCCGATCATCACCGCCAGCTCGCCTTCATGGTCGAGCCGCTCGCTGAGTGCCGGGTAGACCACCGCCTGGTCAGGCCCAATCAGGGCGCTGGGCGGTTTGAGAAAGATCATCGGCTCGCCCGGCACGACATTGCCCAACTCAGCCGCATGTTCTGCGTAGTTGCGCCCGACACAGACAATTTTGGAAGGCTCTGCCGGTGCCAACAGCTGTACCTCTGCCAACGCCAGGCCCCCTTCCTCGCTCAGCAAAGCAGCACTGTCGTCAAAGACAAGATAGGGTGCCCGTTCCAGCGGGTAGATTCTTTCCTCGCGCAACAGCCCCCAGCCCGGACTTCCTGGGGAGCCCTGGCGCCTACGGTAACGAACAACCCTCATCGCTCTTCCCCTTCTCAGGCAAACTGCGTATCGTTGATAATCAGCTGATACTTGCAGCCCAGAAAATTGCAGGCCTGAC
>JAPLGY010000543.1 GCA_026389955.1 Caldilinea sp.
CCTTTCAGCAGGCTTCTATGCCTGAGCAGTCACTTCCAACTCATATTCAGTAAAAAGGAGACAATACCATGACGAAGAGAATTGTACCCGAATCTCTGATAAGCGAAACTTGCCCTGCGCCAGAATGCAATCGAGCGAGCACGATGTAGAGCAGTTTGTAGCAGAATTGGAGACGTATTTCGATCTTTGGGCGCCTGCGTTTCATCGTCGCGATCAATTTGCGTGGGGTGAAGTCTCTTTGAAGGGTTTGTTGGGCGATACGCAGCGTAAGACAAGTGAGCGGATTGCCCTGGACTCGAACGAAAATGTGCGCAGTTTGCAGCATTTTATCGGTCAAAGCCCGTGGTCGCCGACGCCGTTGCTGGCCGTGCATCAACGGTTGGTCGGTGAGACGTTGGGGGAGCAGGACGGTGTGGTGCTGATTGCCGAATCTGGTGTAGTCAAGCAAGAGAGTGGTTCGGTTGGCGTCGCGGCGCAGTATTGTGGCGCCGTGGGCAAAGTGGCGAACAGCCAGGTTGGCGTTTCTGGGCTACGCCAGTCGCAAAGGTTACAGCTTGGTAGAAGGGCAATTGTTGGTGCCAGCAGTCTGGTTTAGTGACGCATACGCCACCAAACGGCAGGCTTGTGGCGTACCCGAAGACTTGGCGTTCCAAACCAAACCGGAACTCGGCTTGGCGTTGCTGCAAAAGACCGTCGCACGTGGCACTTTGCTTTTTCAGTGGGTGGCAGCAGATGCACTGTATGGCGATGCCTTTACGTTCCGGGATGGCGTGGCGGCCTTAGGCAAGTGGTACTTCACTGAAATCTATTGACACGTTCCGCTGCACGGCTTTGTCCAGGTCACTGTAAATTCCGGTTGTCAAGTCTACCGGAGTGTACAGTCGAGCAATTGAGAGATTATTGGCCCCTTGTCAATCATGTTATACTGAAAACATCAACAAGCATCTTTTTAGAGTAACTGCCCAAGCATAGAAGCCTTGTCGGAAAATCATACACATTGCCAGTCACAACAGGGATTTAACCGACTGCGCCTTGTGCTTCAGATAGACTCCCCCCTTGGTCAGTTGGTCTGCAAGTCTGTCCCAAACCGGAGTTTGTATGTGGATGCCTGACCCGAGTTACTCGCCGCACGATGGGTTGAACAAGGCGCTTGAGCTTCTAGTCTCGCCAAGTGATGATTCTGTTGATCTGCCGCTCACGCTTCCCGAGTCTGGGCTGGGCGATATACGCGCACTCGAATTGCTCTCGGGTCACGTTCTAGGCGGCGCCGCTCAACTCGGTTCGCCCACTTCGCTGGCGCATATGGACCCTCCAACCCCGTGGATCACGTGGGCGATGGCGCTCTGGAATGCTCGCCTCAACCAGAACATGCTCCATGAAATGAGCTCTCCCTTTGCCACCCAGGCGGAGATGTTGGTCTTGAACTGGTTGACACCCTACTTTGGCATGCAGGGTGGGCACTTCTGCGCAGGGTCAACCATTGCCAATCTGACAGGAATCTGGGCGGCGCGCGATGCCGCGGGTGTGAAAAGGGTCGTCACCTCACAGGCGGCACACCTAAGTGTCGAGAAGTCTTGTCGCCTGTTGGGCCTCGAACTTTTGAAGGTGCCAGTTGACCGGCAAGGGTGCCTGGATTGCGGGCAACTCCCGAACCTTGATGACGCGTGCCTTGTTCTCACTGCGGGAACCACTGCCACAGGTGCTGTCGACCCGTTGAATTTGGTCGGCGCGGCGAAGTGGACACATGTCGATGCGGCATGGGCTGGTCCGCTCCGACTGAGTCGGAGCCACTCCGGACGACTCGACGGCATTGAAGCAGCCGACTCGGTGGCCGTATCCGCGCACAAGTGGTTCTTCCAACCCAAAGACTCGGCCCTGGTAATGTTCCGCAATTTGGAAAGTGCAAATGCAGCAGTCAGCTTCAACGGCGGCTATCTCGCAAAGCCCAATGTTGGCGTTCAAGGCTCGCGATCGGCTGCCGCTGTTCCTTTACTCGCCACTCTGCTCGCATGGGGTAGGGAGGGCGTGGCCCAACGGATCGACCATCTCATGCGGTTGGCTGACTTGCTCGCAGATGCCATCGAGAAGTCTGATCGCCTGGAGTTGTGGGGCAGGCCGCAGACTGGGATCAATGTGTTCCGCCCAATGTACTCATCCACTGCCAGGTTGTTGCTGAAGCTGCCACCAGGCATGTTGTCAACATGCGTGCTGGATGGCAATACTTGGGCACGTTCGGTAGCGGCCAATCCGTCGGTGGATATCGATCTTGTGGTGGAGCAACTGCTGGCTGCCAGCCGCGAAGACGCCTGACACCGAAGTCGACGTCTTGGGCACAGCGACCGAACCGAGCCGCCCGCACGAAAAGATCTGGCTCGTCGGTGAAGTGACGTTCAACCTGACCGTCAAGGATATCGAACGGTTTGCCCAAAAAGTCTCCCGCGCGCGCAGCCATTTGACAGGCGAAATGTTGCCTGCCTGCTGCCGTGCACGCCCCGAAATCGAGGAAGCAGCGACGCGCACACCATCTCCTGTCTGCGACAACTGCATCGGCCTGCGCCCCGCCATCCAGCAGGCCGTGCACGTTGACCCTCTACTCGACGCAGACATCAAGCCAATCAGCTCAGCTACCGGCAGGCGTTTGGCCATAAAGTGTGTGCTGAGTCCGTTTTGGTGTTCAGCCAGCCGGGGCACCGTCTCAAACGGGCTGCTTGACCCATCTTTCCCGGAAAACAACACAAAAAAACAGAGCGCCGGCAAAAGTGCCGGCGCTCTGTTTCACGTGAAACACACTGCGCCACAGGTAGTCGCGCAGTGTGCGGCTGGGGTGGCGCAGCCGGCTGAGCGCCTGGGCTTCGATCTGGCGGATGCGTTCGCGGGTGACGCCACCAGGGGTGGCACATTGGTTCGCTGGCCGCAAGGCTGCATTAGCACCAACAAGATCACACAAAGTGCAGGAGAGTCAGTTACGTATGCAAATTGACAGCTCGCATCATTTCATGCAACCCAGCGCCACAATTTTCTCATTTTGGAATGGGTGACTTTCGGTGTAATGCTGGATGCCTGATCGAGCAATGATGAGCTGACTTCGTCCCATGGCGTCAGCAACCTGCGCTGACGCCGCCCATTCCGGCTGAAGCGCCGGCAGACCCCCTCGATCTCCACCCAACTGGCCACTTGCTCCCGGCGCACATACGCCGCACGACACAGCATCTGGTTGATTTTCGCTTCCAGCGCCTGCTCCACCTCTCGCCCCAACCGCTCACTCACCTCGGCACGCACCTTCGTCAGCGTCGCTCCGAGCACTTCGTTCACTTTGACGCCGCGGCGTTCTCCCGCTATCCTTGGCACTGGGCTGTCCTTTCTGGTTCGGTCTGGTTTTGTCACCGTCACCTTACCAGGAGGGCCGCCCTCCCCTCAATTTCAACCACAAGAGATACACAACCGCGCAATTCCCCATCCCCGCTGAAGCGGGGAGTACCCTTGCGCCTATTCTATGATACAATCGTCAATATATCGGCGGCCTCAGCCGCTGCCATCATTCTAAAAATCGACAGCCCATGATCACGCAGATCGAGACGCTCAGTTATCGCAGCTTGCGCTATATCCGGCAACCCCTGGGGCCGTTCCAGGTGCTCATCGGCCCCAATGCCAGCGGCAAATCGACCTTTCTCGACGTGGTGGCATTTCTGGCCGACGTGGTGCGCGAGAAGGAAGGCGTGATCGGTGCGGTTGAGGCGCGCGCGCCTGACATGCGCGACCTGACCTGGATGCGGCGCGGGGACTCATTCGAGCTGGCGGTGGAAGCGCTCGTCCCGGCTGCGCTGCGCCGGCAGAAAAATGGGCAGGCAGCGCGGTTGCGCTATGAGGTGCGCGTCGGCACGCAGGCGCCCGGCCATGAAGTCAACCTGTTGGGCGAGACCTTGTGGCTGCGCCCCGAGTGGGAGAAGGATGAAACGGCGGCGCCGGCGCGCACGCGCTTTCCCCTGCCTCTGGCGCCGCCAGCGACCATCGTGCGCTCACCCGGCCAGCGCACGCCGCCGGGCTGGCGGCGCGTCGTCAACAAGGTGCCCGACTCCGGCAACGATTACTTCCGGTCGGAGACGTCGGATTGGAACAACCTCTTCCGGCTCGGACCGCGCCGGTCGGCGCTGGCCAACCTGCCGGAAGATGAGGACAAATTCCCGGCGGCGATCTGGTTTCGCCGGCTGTTGCTGGAAGGTGTGCAGCGTCTTGCCCTGAACAGCGATGCCCTACGCCGGCCCAGCCGCCCCGGCGTCACGCGACGGTTCCTGCCCGATGGCTCCAATCTGCCCTGGGTGGTGCGCGACCTGGAAGAAAGCGATGCAGGGCGGATCGCGGATTGGGTTGCCCATCTGCGTACGGCCCTGCCCGACTTGCAGGGGATTCGCACCGTGGAGCGCGAAGAGGACCGCCATCGCTATCTGATGCTCAAGTACACCAATGGTCTGGAGATTCCGTCATGGCTGGTTTCGGACGGCACGCTGCGCATGTTGGCGCTCTCCTTGTTGGCCTATTTGCCTGACTTGACCGGCATCTACCTGGTCGAAGAGCCGGAGAACGGCATTCATCCGCACGCAGTCGAGACGGTCTGGCAGTCGCTACAATCGGTCTACAGCGCGCAGGTGCTCCTCGCCACGCATTCGCCGGTCATTCTCAGCCTGGCTGCGCCGGGCGATGTCCTCTGCTTTGGCCGCGACGCGGCCGGCGCCACCGACATTGTGCGCGGCAGCGACCACCCGCAGTTGGCATCCTGGCGGCACGAGGTCGATCTGGGGACGCTCTTTGCAGCCGGGGTGCTCGGATGAACGACCTGGCGGTGCTGGTCGCCGACAAAAACACAGAAGCCGCCCTGGCCGCGCTGCTGGCGCGGCCGCGGGCGTTGGGAATCCGGCCAATCACAGCCAAAATCTTCGTCCATCCGCGCCGCGATCCGGGTTGCGTCAATGAGGCCCACCTGTTTCTGAGGCCCTTTGTGCAAGAGTATCGCCATGCGTACTACGTTCATCACAATGTCCAGGACATAGCTGAGCTTTGACTGCACACCCTGAAACACGATGGACTGACGGCGAATACTGTCCGGCCGGTGAAGCACGGGCTGCTTGACCCATCTTTCCCGGAAAACAACACAAAAAAACAGAGCGCCGGCACTTTTGCCGGCGCTCTGTTTCACGTGAAACAAACTGCGCTACAGGTAGTCGCGCAGTTTGCGGCTGCGGCTGGGGTGGCGCAGCCGGCTGAGCGCCTGGGCTTCGATCTGGCGGATGCGCTCGCGGGTGACACCGAACTTTTTGCCGACCTCTTCGAGCGTGTAACAATAGCCGTCGACCAGGCCGAAGCGGAGCTGCAAAATGCGCACCTCGCGCGGGTTGAGGCTTTGGAAGATTTCATCGATCACTTCACGCAGAAGTTGCTGGCCGGCGGCGTCGCCAGGAGCATCGGCTTCCTCGTCTTCGATAAAATCCCCCAGATAGCTGTCCTCTTCTTCGCCGACCGGCATTTCAAGGCTCAGCGGGCGCTGGCTGACCCGCATGATGTGTTCGACCTTGCGCGGAGAGACCCCCAGTTCGTCGGCGATCTCTTCGGTGGTGGGGTCACGGCCCAATTCCTGGACCAGCTGACGGCTGGTGCGGGTGAGCCGGTTGATCTGTTCGTACATGTGCACCGGGACCCGGATCGTGCGGCCTTGGTCGGCGATCGCCCGGGTGACCGCCTGACGAATCCACCAGGTCGCATAGGTGCTGAATTTGTAGCCACGGCGGTAGTCAAACTTTTTGACCGCCCGGATCAGACCGATGTTGCCCTCCTGGATCAGATCCAAAAAAGGGACCCCACGGCCAACATATTTTTTGGCGACACTGACCACCAGACGGCTGTTGGCCTTGATCAGGTGTTCCTGGGCAGACTGGCCGTCACGCACATACCAGAGCAGCCGTTCGCGCTCCTCCCATTCTTCCTGCCCGTCGGTCAGTTTTTTGCGCGCATCCCGCCCGCGCTCCATCCGTTTGGCCAGGTCGACCTCCTCCTCCGCAGTCAGCAGCGGGACGCGACCGATCTCTTTGAGATAAAGGCTGATCGAATCGTCGATCTCGATCTGGCTGAGATCAAACTCTTCCTCCTCGATCTCGACTGCCTCGATCTCGGCGTCGCCGATGTCGCCAAGGAGGTCAGGCTCCTCTTCGCGCGGTTGGCCGACATCGATGGCTTGCTCGAACAGCGCAGCAAAAATGTCTTCGAGCTGTTCCATCGAGCTCTCTGCTTCCGGCATAAGCTTCAGCACATCGTCGTATGTCACATACCCTTGGGTTCGCCCAAGCAGCAGCAGCGACTCGAGCGCATCTTCAGGGCTCAAGACAGAGGGCGATGGGGTCTCCAACACCGGGTCTGTCTCCAGAAGCTGGGGCACAAACTCGATCACCTCGTCCAGCCCTTCTTCAAACTCTTCCGAGAAGCCCAAGCTGAACTTCTCATCTGATTCAGCGCGCATGGATTTTGGTTTTACCATTTTTTCTTCTCCTTGTCCGCTCAGGCCACACACTCTTTGAGATCCCACACACCGGCTCGACGAGCAA
>JAPLGY010000292.1 GCA_026389955.1 Caldilinea sp.
GCGCTCACTGATATGCAATATCTGGAATCTGCTGGACAACCTGGATCCAGCTCTGGCCCGGTTTGAGCGGAATGGGGACCTCTCCCGGGCCCAGCCAGCGCGGCGGTGCCCCCTGGCTGCCTCGCCAGGTTCCTTCATAGACTTTGCCGTCTCGGAACACACGCAGATCGCCGAATTCATGCAACTTGATGTTGATCCCCTTGGTCCCCAACGTATCTTCGATGATGTCGGTCAACTCATGTGCTGCTGCGACGACAACAACGTTCGCAGCGACGATTGGGCCGTTGCTCGCCGGGTCAAACTGCTGGATCCCCCCCTGGTAGCGCACATAGCCGTCCAGAGCAGCATCGTAGCGCCACTCGACTGTGTTGCCTCCCGGGTAGGGGATATCGATCACAGTGGCTCCCCCAGCTTCATTGGGAGGCGAATTGACGTCAAAGACAAAACCAGGCTTGCTCCACTCGGTGGCAATCCCCTGATCCACCAGCCACTGGCGCACCCCGTCGGTGCGAGCTTGCAGCCGGGTGCGGTAGTCGGTGCCCAAATTGGTGAAATAGCGGTTGTTGGAGGGGTCGTCCAAATCGGCGTCGAGATAGGGAAAACCGACCTCATTTTTCAGCAGATATCGGATCGCGTCGCTGCCTCCCGAGCAAGCCAGCACCCCGCCATACATCTGCACCATCCAGATATTCGGATAGCGGGCCGAGCGGACGGGACCGATCCGGTCAGCAGTCTGGCTCTGATAGAGGGCGGTCAGGCGGGTCAGCGAATAGCCGTCGACGATGTACTCGAAGATCAGGTCGGCTCGGCTCAACCCCCAGTGGGCTTCACGGCCAGCAGCATCGTTGTTGACACAGACAAAGATCGGCAGCTGCCGCAAAAGCGCCGGGTCCGCCGCCGGCAGCCCGGTGAACGGGGCAAGGTTGCCCGCAGTCGGCAGGGGCTCGGGGGTCGGCGTCGGAATGACCAGCGGCACCGGAGTCGCAGTCGGCGCAGCGGCTGGCTCGGCGGGGGCTGCCTCAGCAGGGGCCGCCTCAGCAGGGGCCGCCTCGGCGGGCGGCGGCGTCTTGGTCGGCGTGGCCGTCGGAGCCGGATCTCCTGCCCCACAGCCGGCCAACAGCAGAATCATAACTACCCACAGAACAAACAGACGGCCAGAGTTGGTGAACATAGGTCGCACCCTGAAAAATTTGAAGAGGCTCAACAAGACAACAATGAAATCGGCTCTCGACGCACAGCCTGGCAGAACAGTTCCGACAGCTGCTGGGTACGGCCCCCAACCCGGCCATCGGCGATCGTCTGATCGTCGACCCGCACGATCGGCAAGATCTCTTTGGTTGTGCTGGTGATGAACAGTTCGTCGGCCTGCGCCAGCTCGCTGCAAGACACCGGGCGTTCCACCACCTCCAGCAGGTCAGCGGCCAGTTCCAGCACAGCCGAGCGTGTGATGCCGGGCAGCACATCCCCCGTCGGCGTGATCAACTGATTCCCCCTCACCAAAAACAGATTGCTGGTCGTACATTCAGACAACCTGCCCTGGGGGTCACAGTACAGCGCCTCGATCGCCCCTGCCTGCCTGGCCCGCCGCTGCCCGCGAATGGCTGTGACATAGTTCAAGCTTTTGACAGTCGGCATAAAACGGGGCAAGTCCACGGTGATCAGGCTGGCCCCGGTTTGGTAGAGGGACTCTGGAACGGGCCTGACCGGCTCGACCATCACGAGCAGCGAAGGACGGTCTTCTGGCATCAAAAAAGTCTCCGAAGAACCGCCGGTGACGATCACCCGGACGGTTACATTGCGGGCATCATTTTGTGCCAGCGTCGCTTCCACGATCTGGCCAATCTCCTCCAACGACCCGGGCAGTGCCAGCTCGATCTGAGCTGCTGAACGCTGCAAGCGTTCAAGGTGGGCGCGCAGCCCAAAGGGTCGCACGCCGTAGGTCCGCAAGACCTCAAACACCCCGTACCCACGCACCAGCCCCAGATCGTCGACCCCCAGCGCTGCCTGCGCTGCCGGCAGAAAACGGCCGTTCACATAGTAAATGGAAGCACGTTTGTCGCGCTCGTTCATGGCCGGACATCCCAGTTCCCAAAGCAGACCCACTTGTAGGTCGTCAACTCTTCCAGCCCCATAGGCCCGCGGGCATGCAGCTTTTGGGTGCTCACCGCCACTTCAGCCCCCAAACCAAACTGCCCACCGTCGTTGAAGCGGGTGCTGGCGTTGACAAAGACCGCCGACGAGTTGAGCGCATCTACAAACCGATGGGCATTGGTCAGGTTGTGGGTCAAAATCCCATCCGAATGTTCGGAGCCTAGGATCAGGGCCATCCACTCCTGGTCAAAATCGTCTGGCCCGGCAGCCAGCACGACGGCACCCTGTGGGTCTGCGGCGAGAAAAGTGTAGGCATCTTCGGCGGCGCGCAGCTCGACCTTGCACGCCCCCATGCGGCGGGCGAGCATGGGCAAAAACTCGGCAGCCACCGAGCGATGCACCAGCACTGTGTCGCAGGAGTTGCAGACACTGGGGCGCTGCACACGCGCATTTTCGATGATATCCAGCGTACGAGTCAGATCGGCGCTGGCGTCTACAAAAAGATGGCAGACCCCAATGCCCCCTGTGATCACCGGGATCGTGGCCTGTTCTCGGCAGAGGGTGTGCAGCGCAGCCCCCCCGCGCGGGATGATCATATCCACATAGCGGTCCAGACGCAGCAGCTGCGTGACCAGCGCACGGTCAGGGCTGTCGATCGCCTGCACCGCTTCCACAGGCAGTTCGCTCTCGACCAGCGCCTGCTGGATGGTCTCGACCAGCACCCGGTTGCTGTGTCGCGTTTCGCTGCCGCCCCGCAAAATCACGGCGTTGCCGGTTTTGAGCGAAAGCGTCGCCACGTCGATCGTCACATTCGGGCGCGCTTCGTAGATCACCCCAATCACCCCGATCGGAATCCGCCTTCTGCTCAGCCGCATGCCGTTGGGCAGCAGCCGGCTTTCCAGCTCTGCCCCCACCGGGTCTGGCAGCGCTGCAACCTTGCGTGCGTCGGCCGCCAACGCACGCACCCGCGCCACGTTGAGCAACAGCCGGTCCAGCAGCGCAGGGCTCAGCCCCTTGGCCTGGGCAGCGACCCTGTCCTGCTCGTTGGCCGCCAGGATCGCCTCCATGCGCGCCTCCAGCTTGTCGGCAATGTTCGACAAAGCGGCATTTTTCGCTGCACTGCGCACCGTGGCCAGACGACGGCTGGCGGCACGTGCTGCCTCTCCCATTCGCTCCAGCGCCACAGACGGAGAGCCACTCATCTTTTGTCTTTGTCCTTCCTGAACGGTCTGATCGAATGACACTACTGTACCACACAAGAAGCCCACCGAGCCAGTCCTTCACACCGGCAACCTACACCGGCAACCTACACCGCTCTTCTCAGCCGTTGCGCCGAAACCGCGCCGTCAGCGCCTCCCAGCGTCTGGGTTTGAGCTCTTCCTCCGGAATTTCTGGCGTACTTTCCGGGATGTCAAAAAGAATATTGAGGCGGTCTTCGACATATTTGGCCCCTGCCACCTCCAGCTTGGCCAGCCCGGTCGGCAGCGCCACATTGCGCTTCCAGTTGCCGATCCGAATGACCAGTTCGTCAAAGACACTGCGGTGCATCTGGATGTCGCTGCGTTCGACCAGGGGCAAAGAGAGGCTGAGCACATACTGGGAGCCCACACGGTAGATCTCCTGGGGCTTGCCAATGTAATAGTGCTGCGTGGGATCTCCTTGCCCGCCCCGGGTCGTGGCCGACCCAAAAACGACCTCTGCCATCTGCTGCAACATCTGGATGCCCATCACCTCCTGGGTAAACAGGGGCACCTCGAAGACAGGCAGCGGATGAAAAGCCTGGTGGACCAGCTCCAGATTCTGAGATTGGGCGCTCTTCCAAGTGTCAAAGTAGTGGTCGGCCAACGAACGCGGAAAAACTCGGTTGCAGATCACCGCGTCGACGCTGTAGCCGTACAGGTTCAGATAGGTATAGGCACGTTGTGCTTCCTTGATCACCATCTTCTCGGGGTTGAGCACCACACGCATGCTGCTTTGGGTCGCATCGCCCAGGAGCCGACTCATCCGCTCCAGATAGCCGACCAGTTCCTCGATGCTGTCAAAAATCTTGTCGTCGGGAAGAGGCATGTCGGTCATGCGCTTGACCATCGGCCTGGCCAGCTGGAGGGTCTTGCGCTGAAACGGAAAAATTTTTTCGATATACCAGCGGGCAATGTCCGGAAAGCCCAGCAGCTGCAGCGTCGAACCGGTAGGGGCCGCATCGATGATGATCACATCGTACTGGCCGCTCTCGGCCAGCGCCGTGATCTGCATCAGGCTGGAAAGTTCTTCCATCCCCGGCAACACCGCAGTCTCCTCAGCCACCAGGCTGTCCATCCCACGCCACATCAACAGGGCCGTTCAGATAGCCCTGCACCGTGCCCCAGTACTGGTCCATCTGGCTGAGCAGGTCGATCTCCTGCCCCCACAGATTGGGGGCCAGTTCGACCAGGTGGCTGCCAATGCGCCGGTCAAAGCTGTCGCCCAGGCTGTGGGCCGGGTCGGTGGAGAGCACAGCCGTGCGATAGCCGAGCTCGGCACAACGTACTGCTGTCGCAGCGCTGAGGCTGGTCTTGCCGACTCCACCCTTGCCTGTGTAAAGCAAAATCCGCATAAAGTTCTGCCATCTTTCGTGATAGGGAGTGTTCGACTTGACAGCTACCCTACCCCACAACAACTCTCAGAGAACCAGTATAGCACACTGCTTTGGTGCAGCCCCCCGTGAGCTCCCTTTCACGCTATCAATCGTCCAAGAAAAAATTCCCCCCTTCCAGGACGACTCGGTCGTCGACAAAAACAGCGCCTTCACTGCGGATGTCTTTGACGATATCCCAGTGGATGGCCGATCGGTTGTCTCCGCCACACGCTGGATAGGCACGGCCCAGCGCCATGTGCACGGGGCCACCGACGGGACACAGCCTCCCAGTCCAACAGACAGCCAGCAAAAAACATCTCCTCCAAAGACTCCAGATCGACCCCTGCTTGAAAGGCAAAGGCCGCGTTGGGCACCCGGACCAGACACCACCGGGTTTTTTGCCAACCGGCAGGGATCCAGCCAAGCTGGTCGTCGTTGCCGTAGCGGAGAAGACTGTGGCGCAATGTTTCAGACAAAAACTGGACCTGGGGATAGGCACCTCTACGAATGCAGGCTTCATACAACGCATGGGTGAGGGGCAGGGTCTCCACCTCCCCCATCGCAATCATGACCCGCTCTCCGGGCGCAACGTTGACCGAGTACTCTGCCAGAACTGCAGCAAGCTGTCGCCAGCGCGGGTCCATCTTGCACCTTCTCTCTGATCAAAACGATTACCGGCCGCGTGCCGCCTGCATGAACTCGGCGACACGCTTCGGGTCAACGTCGCTCCAGATGTAGCCATCCACTTTGAACGTGGTCCCCACGATGGCGCCGTCCGCCACGGCCAGCTGCTCGGCCACATTGGCGGCGCGAACCCCCGTGTTGGCAAAGACCGCCGTCTCCCCCACTGCCTCCTTGACCGTGCGCAAGGAGGCAGTATCCGTTTCAGCGCCCGCAATCAACCCGGAAACACACAGCGCGTCGGGCTGTGTGTTGAACACAGTCGACCGGGCAATCGAGGCCAGATCACGGTTCCCCAGATAGACCGCAGCTTCCGGCACGATATTGTAAAACAGCTTGATCCGTTCCCCCCCCAGACGGTTGCGCAGCCGCACCGTCTCCCCACTGTGGGTGTTCCACAGGCCAAAATCACTGGCGTAGACGCCGGTAAAGATTTCACGCACGAAAGAGGCCCCGGTCGCCACCGCCAGTTCGATCGTCGCTTTGGGATCCCACAACACATTGACCCCGTAGGGCACCGCGATCTCACACAGCAGTTCACCGATGATGCGTGCCATGGTCACATGGGTGATCGGCTCGACCTGGAGCAGATAGGGCGTGCTGTATTCATTGGAGAAGAGCACCGCATCGACACCGCCACTCTGCAGCGCGCGCAGATCTGCGCGCGCCTTTGTCAACAGATAGTCGAGCCCCTTGCTCGCATCGTAGCCAGGATCCCCCGGCAGCGCGCGCAGATGGCACATGGCAATGATCGGTTTCTCGACGCCAAAGATCTCACGAATCCAACGCATACGTCCATCCTTGTTGAACCGCTGTTATTGCTCGGGGGTCATCCAGATGAATTGTGGGTAGATGAACTGGCTGGGCACCACACCGTGCACCTTCTCGCTCGTCGCCGTCAGAATCGGCATCGAGTAGGGAATCATGACACCGCCATCCCGGCTGATGATCTGTTGGATCTCAGCGCTTTGCTGTCGCCGCACCGCCAGGTCGCGTTCGCTGCGCGACAGGGCAATCAATTCAGAAGCTCTGGGGTCGCTCCAGCCACTTTCGTTGAGAGAACCATCCGGCAAGTACTGAAACGACAGCTGCGGGTCTGGCTCGCTGATCAGATTCCAATACCCGACAAAGAAGGGGGTCTGCAGATAGGACTCGACCCAGTAGGTGTTTACCGGCACACGGTTGAGCGTGAGGGTGATTCCGGCTGGCCGGGCTGTCTCTTGCAACACGACCGCAGCTTCCAGGATGCCCGGGGTGATTTCTGCGATGTCCAGCGTAATTTCCAGCCCGTCCGGATAGCCGGCCTCGGCCAGCAGGGCCTTGGCCTTTTCCACGTCGTACGCCAGCGGAGGAATCTCCCCCCAAAGCGGGCTGAAGGGGGCAACAGGCTGGTCGTTCATGATGGTCCCCCGCCCTTGGAGCACGACCTGCTGCAAAGCGTTGCGATCGACGACATGTTTGAGAGCCTGCCGTACCCGCACATCATCAAACGGTTTCTGAGTCACATTCAAAACAAAGACAGGATAGGTGCCTTGGGGACTCTCCAATACCTGAATCCCCTCCGTCTCCGTCAAGGTCGACAACGCCTCGAACCCTACCCGGTCGATCATGTCCACAAGGCCGCTCGTCAAAGACGCAATCGCCGTCTCCGCTTCTGGGATCATCATCATCTGGACCTCATCCAGGTAGGGGAGGCCGTTGTCCCAGTAGTTGTCGTTGCGGACAATCACCACCCGCTCGCCAGGAATATTCTCCTGGAAACGGAAAGGTCCTGTCCCACTCGGCGCCGTCAACAGTTGTTCGTCCGTCAGATCGTGGGGCAGAATCTGCAAGCCGGGGGTGCCCAACACGAAGGGAAAGGTGACGCTCGGACGGATCAGATGAAAACGAACCGTATGGTCGTCCACCACTTCAACCCGCTCCACCACAGACCCCACAACCGCGCGGTAACTCAACCCCAAGTCTGGGTTCAGCAGCCGCAGAATCGAAAACTCGACGTCCTTGGCTGTGAAAGGGGTGCCATGGTGAAAGGTGACCCCTTTGCGCAGAGAGAAAGTATAGGTGAGCGCATCTTCGCTTATCTCCCAGGATTCAGCCAGCTGCGGATAGAGAGGGGCTCCTGGCTCCCCTTCGCTGCGCCGGGTCAGTGTCTCGTAGAGCATAAAACTCAGATACACATCCGTCATGGAAAACGATCGGGTTGGGTCGAGGTTCGTCACATCTTCGGTCACGGCGATCCGCAAAACACCTCCCCGCTGCGGTTCATCGGCGTCCACGACGGGCTGTGGTGCCACCCCAGCCGGACTCACACAGCTCGCCGAAAACGTAGCCAGCGCTACCCCGCCGGTGAGTTGCAGGAAAGTTCGCCGGTTCATTCTGTGGATTTCTCGAAATTGCATGATGATCATCTTTCCTTACAGAAACTCAAACTTGATTGATACAAAACCCCAGGCCGTTTGGGTCTCACTCCTCTTTTTTGCTTTGGAGCGCAGGCAGCATCGCCACCCCAACACCAGCCAGCAGACCCACATCGTAAAGAATGGTTGCTCCCAGCAGCCCCAAATGGCCAAAAAAAACACCGCCAATGATCAGCAGGCTGGGGAAGATGCTGATGGCCAAACCCGCCTTCATGTTCGCGTCAAATTGCTGGGCCAACGCAAACAGGCTGGGCAGATGCTCGAGGGTTGCGCTCATCAGCACGACCTGGGCTGTGTCGGTGGCAACGGTGGTTGCCCCGCGCAAAGAGACCGAGACTTGGGCCCTCTTCAATGCAATCGAATCGTTGATGCCGTCCCCCACAAAACAGACATGACGGCCCGCGCCCTGCAGCCGTTCGACATGCTTTGCCTTGTCTGCAGGGAGAACGTTGGCAAAATAGTGCTCCACCCCCAGTTCCCGGGCCAGCTGTCGTGTCGGCTCTTCGTGGTCTCCAGAGATGACGTAGACCTCGACATTCCGCCGCTGCAACGCCTCTACCACGGCGCGAGCCTCGGGACGAACCATCGGCTCCAGTTCCAGCGCTCCAACCAGTTCATCGTCTACAGCCACCATCACCAGCGAATGGCCCCGATCGTGGGTATCGGCCTGAAGCAATTGCGCAACGCCAGGCACCACGACCCCCTTCATCGCCATGAAACGTTCGCTGCCCACCTGCACCAAATGGCCGTCGATCTCCACTTGAATGCCGTAGCCGATTTCGTAGCGGGCTACCCCGATCGACGGCAGAGCCATCCCACGTCTCTTGGCCGCGTCGACGATCGCACGCGCGATCGGGTGGGTCTGCCGATCCTCCGCCGCAGCCGCATATGCGAGCAGTGTCGCTTCGTCTAACTGGCCAAAAACATGGATGTGCGAAACATAGGGCTGGTCCAACGTCAAGGTGCCGGTCTTGTCAAAAATCACGGTATCTATCTGGTTGAGCAATTCCAGCGAACGACCATCTTTGATCAGAATGCCCTGCTGGGAGGCCAGATTCAAATAGTTCAACATCGTGATCGGGCCGGTCAGACGGAGGTTGAAACCGAAGGTCGCGCCAGTGATCGAGATAGCTCCTTCAAAACCCACCCACAGCCAGGCCAGGCCAGCCGCAACCAACGTGGGAGGCACCGAAGCATTGGCCAGCTGTAACGCCTGAGAGTCGATGGCCATCTGATAGCTGGCCGTGTTGTTGAGGGCATGGCCGATCTGTGCCGCGATCGTGTCGCTGCCCGCTTTTTCGACGGCAATGTACAGCCTGCCGGCCAAGACAACCGTTCCCGCCATCACCTGATCCCCGGCTGCCTTTTCAGCAGGCTGCGACTCACCGGTCAGGCGATGCTGGTCAATCAAGCCATGCCCACTGCGAATCAGACCATCCACTGGAATCAGCTGGCCAGCACCCACAACCAGAATATCCCCAACCTTGAGCTGTTCAAATGAAATTTCGACCTCACTGTCGTTCACCAGAATCCACACAAACCGAGGTTGTTTACCCAAAATACTGACCAACTTCTGGCGCGACCGATCCTGCGAAATGAAGATCAGCTTTTCAGCGACAAAAAAAATCACAATCCCCACACCGCCAGCCAGATAAAAACCACCCAACCATGTGCTCAACAGACTGATAGACGCCAAGACCGGAATCTTTAGCTTCCGCTCATAAAACAGCGCGCGATACGCTCGTTTAAGAGGAACAAGCGACGTATAGATGGCCAACGGAAAACAGATCAGAACAATCGGGGCGATCGCCCCCCCAGCCAACAAGGCGGTTCCCACAATCACAACCGACGCACCCAGACTCCGATTCAGCGTCTTTTCATCGCCGCCAGTGACCGTACCGACCCGTTCTTCACCTCCTGCCATTTCGTCCATCTGCTGAAGACGGGTGGCACCGAAGATCGGGTCCAGATGCTCTTTCACCAGCCGTTGGTACTCATCGTCCAAAACGACAAAGAGTTGTGTCATGCCCGACCACAATTTGTGCTGGACAGTCGCAGCAGGCCTGATCGTGCCAGCCCCCCCCCCTCCCAACAGCGCTGCAGCCAATGGCTCGCTTTGAAGCAGAAAACTTTTTTTCTTGCTGGGCGCCCACTGCCTGTCCGTTCGTACAGCTGGCACTTCTGGGTGGGTCAGAGCCAGGAAAAGTTTTGTGTGCGATCGATCCATAAAAATTTCGATCCCCAGTTTTGATTTCAGACCGCTACAAAACAGAATCAACGGTTTCTTTGTTTTTGGGCCAAGCCGTCTGCCAGCAGGTTGACACCCAGCACCAACGACGAAATGGCCAGCGACGGGAAGACCGTGATCCACCAGGCGGTCAACACAAAATTACGTCCGTCGTTGACCTGCAATCCCCAGTCTGGCGAAGGTGGCTGCACCCCCAACCCCAAAAAACTGAGCCCCGATCCGATCAAAATCGAGTAGCTGAAGTAGATAGAACCCTCCACCACCAGCAGATCGGCGAGATTAGGGATCAGATGACGCAAAACAATGCGGTGCGCCGGCACACCGGTGGCATGCGCAGCGTCGATGAACTCTCTGGTCGACAGACCAAGTGTTTCACTGCGCACCACACGCGCGATCCCCGGCGCAAAGACCACGACAATCGTCAGAATCAAGTAGATTCCCTCGGATCCCAGCGTGCTGATGATGAGCAGGGCGAGCAACATCGCCGGAAACGAGAGCAACACATCGGCGACACGCATCAACACTTCATCCCACAGCCGCCCAGCATAGCCGGCCACCACCCCGACCACACCACCGATCATCGGTGTAGGAATAAGGTGCCACAGCTTCGCCGAAGAGTGCCAAAAGCAGATAGACCAACACGATCGCCAGCCCGACCCACACAGCAGGCATTTGCTGCCCGTGCCGCCGCACCGGACGCGCCAACAGACCAGAGACCGACAGCGAATCACCGACAGGGATAGATGTCATTGGTCGCTTCTCGAAAAACAGCGTTCATCCACCGTTAAGAATATCGAATTTTTGGGTTGAGCCAGCTGTACAACAGATCTGACCCCAGGTTTGCCAGCGCATAAATGGCAGCTGCTGCCAATGTCACCGCTTGCACAACAGGAATATCTCGCATGCTGATCGACTGGAGCATCAACCGTCCCATGCCAGGATAGGCAAAGACATTCTCGACCAGCACTGCACCGCTGAGCAGCCAGCCCACATTGAGGGCGACCACACTGATCGTCGGCAGCAGCGCGTTGCGCAGCGCATGGCGCAAGATGGCCGTCAGGTCAGGAAGCCCTTTGCTTTTGGCAGTCCGCATGTAATCGCTGCGCATCACTTCGATCAGGCTGCTGCGTGCATGCCGGGAGACATGGGCCAACGACCCCAAAGCCAAAGTCAGCACCGGCAACACGAGAAACTGCACAGATTCCCATAGATTGGCATCAGGGGCGATCAGACTCGCAGCAGGCAACCAACGCAGCCAGGAAGAGAGAAGAATGATCAAAAAAATGGCCATCACAAAAGGAGGAAACGAGACGGCAAAAAGGGTAAAAAACGTGATGCCCTGATCGATCCACCGGGCCCGATTCAATCCCGAGACCACACCCAAAAAAATGCCCAGCGGCATGGCCACCAACAGTGCAGCCATGCCGAGCACCAAAGAATTCCACACACGTTGCGCCAGCAGAGGGCCCACAGCCACATTCGACACCAACGATTCCCCCCAGTCGCCGCGCACAATGCCGCTGACCCAATCGAAGTAACGAATGTACGCTGGCCGATCGAGCCCCAACCTTGCACGCAGTGCCTGCAAGATTTCCGGGGTGGCCTGTTTGCCAAGAATCATCTGCGCAGTATCGCCCGGGACCATCTCCACCGCAGCAAAAACCAGCAGCGAGATCATCGCCAAAGTAAAAAACATCAAAATCAGACGACGTACCACAAACTGTCCCATCAGCGTGCTGCCTTCATGCCAGACAAAAAAAAGGCTTTACAGCAGTGATCCGTGCACTGTACAGTTGTGGCATCCCCGGCTGAACCGGCACAATCTCAGCCGCAGACCGTTTGTCGGCCACAACAATTTCAACAAAACCTGCCTGTCGCATCAGCTCCGTGTAGTCGTCCACATCCATCGCGCCAGTCACACACTCGGCCCAGCGAGAGAGGTCAGCGCGCAACTCTGGGCTGAATACCCCTTCCGTAACAATGTCGCTGATCGCAAGCCGCCCCCCCGGGCGCAACACCCGCAAAGCCTCGCGAAAGACTGCAGGTTTGTCTGGCGACAGGTTGATCACACAGTTGGACATCACCACGTCGACACTGTTGTCTGCGACCGGCAACGCCTCGATTTGCCCCTGACGAAACTCAATATTGGCAGCTCCGAGCCGCTCCATGTTTGCACGAGCTTGTGCCAACATGGCAGGTGTCATATCGACTCCGATCACATGGCCTTCCACTCCCACCTGGCGTGCGGCCAGGAAGCAGTCAATCCCACCGCCGCTCCCCAGATCCAGCACATGCTCCCCAGGTTTCAAACTGGCGATCGTCACCGGATCCCCACACCCCAACGACAGGCCGGTCACATCCACCGGCAACCCTGCAATCGACTCCTCCCCATAGAGAAACTGTGCATTGGAACCGCTCCCACAGCCTTCTTCTGGCCCACAACAGCTCCCATGATTTTCGGCGATCGCGCCATAGCGTCCTTGGACAACTTCGTGAATCGGTGTCAACTCAATTGCTTCAGCCATTGCTCTATTCTCCGGTATCTCTCGACAGACTCTCCAGTATACATGAAGGCCCTACGACAGAACGTTCGCCGGGCCTTCATGTATACCCTACAACATTTTTGGCATCCCCGAGAGGACTCGAACCTCTGGCCTCTTGGACCGCAACCAAGCGCTCTAATCCACTGAGCTACGGGGACCTATGCATTTGACCTGTCGGCAAACATTTATCTCCGAATGCAAACATTGTGGCGGGGAGGGAGGGATTTGAACCCTCGAGGGACGAAACCGCCCCTACCCACTTAGCAGGCGGGCGCACTAGACCGGGCTATGCGACCTCCCCACATTGTTCGCTTGTGCAGTCGCTGGCGGAGGGAGAGGGATTCGAACCCCCGGTGACATTACTGCCACAGTTGTTTTCAAGACAACCGCCTTAAACCACTCGGCCATCCCTCCAAGTGGGCTGAACCTGTTCCACCGCTACGCTTGCTCGATACTTTTTTGCCAACAAATCTACATACCTTAAAAAGTATACATGCAGACAGCAGCGTATGTCAAATAACGATTGTCTGGGGGTACATTTCAGCTGGGCAATTCCAGACGCTGACTGGGTTCAGCAGATACCTGGGCGGACAACGCAGCAATCACAGCGCCTGGTTCTTCCTGCTGAAGGTTGTGGCCGGCACCCGAGAGCACGGTCAGCTGTGCGTGGGGCAGCAGCGCAGCCAGGGCCTGCCCGTTTTCCAGGCGTGCAAGGAGGTCCTGCTCCCCCCAAAGCACCCTCGTCGGAATTGTACAGCCCGCAAGCCGCTCCGCCACTCTCTTCTGCTGTGCAGGCAGCCAGGTTGCCAGCGACCGCAGCGTACGCAAAAAGGCCCGCTGCTGCTTTTTGCTGTGCACCCGCTCGTTGACCCGTCTATACAAAAAATCGCGCTCGACCTGGGGCAGCCCATCCAGATCACGATAGAACGGGCGCAGCGACTCGTAGGCAGCCTGGGGATTCTGGCGCAGACGGCCATACCACCACTCCCCGATCCCAGGCAGCCGCAGCGACAAGGCTGCCAACGACCGCCTCTGCTTGCCGGCGACCAACCCACCCGCCAACAACAACAGCCGCTCGACCCGGCCTGGCTGTTCCAGCGCCAGCCACTGCACCACCATCGCGCCCAACGAATGCCCTACTCCTACACAACGTTCAATCTGCAGCACATCGAGCAGTTCCAGCAGCACCCCAGCATACCAGGGCACCGTGTAGGGGGCATCCGGTTTATCGCTGCGTCCGAAGCCAGGCAGGTCGACGGCCAGCAGACGGCGCTGCACGGCCAGCGCCGGCAACACCCGACGCCAGGTGTCCGCCTCATCGCCCAACCCATGCACCAACAACAGCGGCACATCCCCTCGGGCAGATTCTCCGCTGTCGTATAAAAACAGGGTCAGCCGGGTCTGGGGAAGCTGCACCCTACGTGCAAACAGCGCCAATTCTGGAAGCACATCCATCAGGGTGTCGGACATGGAGGAAGTATGGGCATTGTTCATCATCGGTTGAGCGGCCCCCCCCTAACAGGTGGAGAAAGCCACTTTTCTCCCTTCTCAGCACAAATGTTCGCATCGCTGAAAATTTTCACGCCTCTTTGTTGTCAGACTGTCCGGTCGCAGTTCAGACTTGCGGCTCAGGGGGCCGTGCAGGGAATAGGCAAGGTCGCTGGCGGCGATCTCCATCCAATCGGCCGGCGTTCAACTGTTGAAAAACCGGTACGCCCACCAGATACGCTGAACGACAGTCACATACACCAGCAACGCCAGCAACAACAAAAGCAGGAAGAGCCCATCAGGCCACAGCAAGAACAACAGATAAAAAAGAATCGTCTCGGCCCCTTCGATCAGGCCAGGCGGCATGGTCACAGCGGTGACAGCCGCCGACGAAACAGCCCCGCGCTTGTGCAGCAGCGTCGAGAGCACCGACCAGGAAATCACGTTGAGGACGTAGGACGTCAGCAACAACACCAAGGCCCACAAATGATGGGATGCGGGCGCGGCGGCGACCAGCCCAACAGGGATCGCCAGATAGACCACAAAATCCAACACCAAATCCAGATAACCGCCGAAGTCACTCTGTTTGTGGTGCAGCCGGGCAACCGTGCCGTCCAGCCCATCCAGAAGACGGTTGGCCAGCCACAACACCAGCGCCCAGCTGTAGGCCTGCTGCCAGCTGGCCCAGGCTGCCAGCAACCCAACCCCCAGTGCAGCCCAGGAGATCTGGTTGGGGTGCACTGAAGCTGGCCAGCGCCTGGCAACCGTTTCCAGCAGGCGATCTTTGTATTTGCGCAGGGCGTGGTCGCGCATCGCTCCTCGATCAAAACAAACTGAGGCTGGCCGCCCACCAGGGTGGACAACCAGCCTTCGGGTCAAAGCGCTGGCTGGATCCGCTCCAGCCCCCCCATATACGGGCGCAGGACCTCCGGAACGACGACCGATCGGTCTGGCTGCTGGTAATTTTCGAGCAGAGCAATCACAATACGCGGCAGGGCCAGCCCAGAGCCGTTCAGCGTGTGGACATACTCCGGTTTTTCCCCTTCTGCTTTGCGATAGCGGATGTTGGCTCGCCGTGCCTGGAAGTCCCGGAAAAACGAGCAGGAGCTGCACTCCAGCCATTCCTGCGAGCCCGCAGCCCACACTTCGATATCGTATTTGAAGGCAGCGACAAAGGAGAGATCGCCCGTGGCAATGGCGATCCGGCGGTAGGGCAGCCCAAGCCGCTCGCAGAGCGCCTCGGCATTGCGCGTGAGTGCTTCCAGTTCGGCACGGCCCGTGCCAGGCTCAACAAATTTAACCATCTCCACCTTCTGGAACTGGTGTACACGCTTGATACCCCGCACGTCTTTGCCCGCCGAGACCTTTTCACGACGAAAACAAGGGGTGTTGGCCACATAATAGACCGGCAATCGCCCCGGTTCAAGGATCTCGTCGCGGAAGATATTGGTCACCGGCACCTCGGCGGTCGGAATCAGCCAGAGATCTTCTTCGGCGTCGCGATAGAGCGCCTCGCCAAATTTGGGCAGATTGCCGGTGCCCACCATCGACTCTGAACGCACCATGAAGGGCGGATAGATCTCCGTGTAGCCATGTTCGGCCACATGAACGTCGGTGAACCAGTCGATCAACGCACGCTGGAGCCGGGCCCCTGCCCCTTTGAGCAGATAAAAACGGCTGCCGGCAATCTTGACCCCTCGTTCAAAATCAATCACGCCCAGCTGGGGGCCAAGCTCCCAATGAGGCAGTGGAGTGAAGTCGAAGGTCGGAAGCTGCCCCCATTGTTTGACCACAACGTTGCCGCTCTCGTCGGGTGCCACCGGCACATCAGGTTCCGGCAAATTCGGGATGCGCAGCATGGCATCTTGAAAGGCCTCTTCGACCGAACGAAGATCGGTGTCCAGCTGCTCGATGGTCTTCCCAATGGCGGCCATACGTTCTTTCAGGGCCTCCGCAGCGGCAGCCTGCCTCTCCCGAAAGAGCCGACCGATCTCCTTGGATCCGCTGTTGAGCTCAGCCCGCAGGGCTTCTACCTGGCTCAACAGCTGGCGGCGCTGCTGGTCAAGCTGAAGTGCGCTCTCCCAGGGAGCGTCCTCGGCGTTGAGGCTGCGCATCGCAGCGGCCAGTTCGTCGCGGTGTTCACGCATCCAACGGATATCCAACATACGGTTTCCTGCCTTTCTGCCCCAATTCACCCGCTACGCACACAAAAAGCCCTTCGCCTGTTCAGGACGAAGGGTCTCGTGGTGCCACCTGATTTTGTAGCAGCCAAAACAGCTGCCACCTCGTTGCCTGATAACGGCAGGGTGCCGCCCAGCCATTGCCTGCTGGGGATTCAGGAGCTGCTAAGTCTGACGTGCCCAGCTGCCTTGCACCAGCCGGCAACTCTCTGAAATGGGACGCTCAGCTCATGGTCTCCATCGCCATCTTTTTATCCTTTGATATTACCATACCACCCTTGAAAAGCGTTGTCAAGCGTTGATCAGGGCTGGGTCTACTTCACAAAGAGCTTGTCGTGTCTGGGGTTCTGTCAAGCCTAATGTGATGAATACGCATGCCCCTTCTTTCCACCAGCGCCATGCGGTCTTGTAGCTGATCCCTGGTTTCTCGGCGTATGCGCTCAGTTTCATGAGGAATATTTCGTGATGCTGTTTCGCTTGTTGGGCGATAGTGCCAAAGAGCGCAACGAAGACAACATCTATATCATTGACAGTCTACCGGTCATCGTTTGTGACAATTACCGGGTTCGTCGCTGCAAACTCTATCGAGATGAGGCTTATCGCGGCTATCAAGCCAGCAAGAAGCGCTACTTCTATGGACTCAAGATTCACCTGGTCGTCACCAAAGATGGGATCCCTGTCGGGTTTTTCCTGTCGCCTGGTGCCTTCAGCGATACTTCTGCGCTCGACCAGTTTGACTTCGACCTTCCACCTCACTCCTGGAGTGTCGACGACAAAGCCTCTACCGTCTACCACATTGAAGATGCCATGGCTGACTGCGTAGGTGGCAACTTGGGTT
>JAPLGY010000065.1 GCA_026389955.1 Caldilinea sp.
CAACATATAGGTGAAAATCATGCTCAACAACGGCGGAATCTTGAGCTCGGTGATGATCGCATAGAGCCCGGTCAATACAGCAATGGCCGGAAACATCGTCATGGCCAGAATGATGTAGAGCGTCGCTGTCTTGCCTCGATACCGCAACTTGCCCAGCGCAAAGCCGGCAAACGAGCCGATCGCCAACGAAAGCAGGGTCGTCGAAGCTGCCACGATCAGGCTGTTGCCGATCGCCCGGAGAAACGACTGATTGGTAAAGACCGCCTCGTAGTTGCGCAGATAGAGAAAAAGAGCGCCAGTGTCCGGGTCGCGGGGCACAAACGTCGTCGGCGTCATCGCCAGCATCCCCTCCGATTTGAAAGAGGAGTTCACCGCCCAATAAAACGGAAAAAGCATCCAAAACGCCATGACCACGATCAACCCCCAGAGCAGAACACGGTTGAGTCGCTGTTTGATTTTAGTGCTCATCAGACTTCACCCCCAGACCACGCATGTAGGCCACCGCAAAGATCGACAACACCACAAAAATCACCACACTGCTGGCCGACGAATAGCCCATCTGCCGGTTCTGGATCAGCTCGTAATAGGTAAAGCTCGCCATCGAGTAGCGGGCCTGCCCCAGCACAATCTGAAAAAGGTCAAACACACGCAGCGCGTCCAGCGTGCGAAAGACCAAAGCCACCGCTATCGTGCCCCGCAGCAGCGGCAGCGTGAGCTGGAAAAATTTGCGCACCGGTCCGGCGCCGTCTACATCGGCCGCCTCGTAAATGTCCTCCGGGATCAACTGCAGACCCGCCAGCAGCAGCAACGCCATAAACGGTGTCGTCTTCCAGACATCGATCAGGATCATCGAAGGCAACTGCCAGGCCGGGTCCGAAAGAAATGGGATTTCACCGTTGCCGAACCCCAGATGCCAAAAGAGTGTGTTGAAAAAACCGGTCCGGTTGGGCTGCAGCATATAGGCCCACATCTGCGAGGAAACCGCCGTAGGAATCGCCCAGGGGATCAGGATGAGCGCCCGCATCACCCCGCGCCCTTTGAAATTGGTGTTGACCAGCAGCGCCACCACGATGCCCAGCACCAGCTCCAAAAGACGTTGTTGGTAAAACTGTTGTAGAAAACTGAAAAGAGCGGATAGATCGCGATCGCAAGCAGGACGACAAATGTCGGCGCCAACAGCCCGTAGGCAAGCCGCTGTTCCTGCACAGCCAAATCACCGTGACCTCGCTTGGCCATGTTTGCCCCCTCCCTGCCAGACCGACACCGGTATTTTGCCCAGAAGAGTCTCTGGAGCGACCCTGGGGTCTCCCTCCCGAGTCGCACATTGTTCAACAACACTTGGTTCTCATAAAACAGCCCGCCGCCGTAGGGGGAGCGGCGGGCTGTTCATTCACCTGCCGGGCCAGCTCTTACGGAGCGCCGACCTCGTAGCCCAACAGATCCTGCAGGTCCAACTCCATCGTCGCAACCGCATCGGTGCCGTTCTGCTTCCCAGTCAGCACGTCGGCCACATTGGAGAAGAAGACGTTGGACACCTCGTTGTACTGCGGGGCACTCGCCGTCGACGGGCGAGCCACTGCGCTGGTGAAGACCGGCAGCAGCTTGGGCATGAACGGACGATTGGCGACAATGTCTGCATCCGCGTAGAGATCGACCTTGGTCGGGATCAGCGAGTTCGGGCTCAATGCCTGTGCCTTCTGCTCCTCGGTCGACGCCAGCCACATCGCCAACTTGGCCGCAGCGGCAGGGTTCTTGCTGTACTTGGAAACACCTACCTGCCAGCCGCCCAACGTGGCAGCGCTCATGCCAGCCTCGGCCCCCGGCAGGGACGTGGCATCAAACTTGCCGGCAACAGCACTGTCCTCTCCCTCACTCAGACCGTAGGCGTACGGCCAGTTGCGCATGAAGGCCGCATTGCCGCCGTGCCAGACCCGACGAGATTCCTCTTCCATAAAGCTCGTCACACCAGGCGGGCTGATCGTGCCCACCCAGCTGGCTGCCTGATCCAACGCTGCCGCAGCATCCTCGTTGTTGATCGTGATCAGCTTGTCCGGGCTGATGATCGTGCCCCCCCCTGAAGAGTAGACCCACTCCAACGCATCGCAGGTCAGCCCCTCGTACGGCGCACCCTGCCAGACATAGCCCCAGAAATCCTGGTTGCCCTCGGCACGCTCGCCGTCCTGGATCGTCTGTGCCATCTGCTCGAGCTCATCCCAGGTCGCCGGCGGGCCGCTGAAGCCATATTTCTCCAGCAGATCGCTGCGATAGTAGAGCAGCCCCCCGTCGGTAAACCAGGGCAACCCCACCAGACGCCCGTCGACCGTGTTGTTCTGCACGATCGCCGGGAAGTCTCCGGCCACTGCCTCGGCGCCACCGTACTCGTTGAAGTCGATCAGGTGCTCCGCCAGATCCCCCGGCCAGATTACATCGATCTGCATGACATCGATGTCGGTTGACTGCGCCTGGAACGCCTGCAGATAGAGGCCGTACCGGTCGGTAGCCGACACAGGACCTTCGATCAGACGCACCTGAATGTCTGGATTCGCCGCATTCCAGCGCTCAGCCTGCTCCTTGCGGAATTCAAACTCAGCACCCGGTCCGGGCCCGACCCAGGTCAGCGTAACCACTCCCTCGGCAGGGGCCTCTTCCGCTGCTGGCTCCTCCGCCGGCGCCTCGGTCGGTGCAGCCTCTTCGGCAGGGGCCTCGGTCGGCGCAGCCTCCTCAGCAGGGGCTTCTTCGGCAGGGGCCTCCGCAGCCGGAGCCTCGGCCGCTGGGGCCTCGGCCGCCGGGGCAGCGCCGCCGCCACAGGCAGCCAGCAACAGCGTCATGATGACGAACAGACCAACGATGGCCATCGATCGTCGCTTCATCGTAGTACTCTCCTTTACTCGTTGTCGAAACAAAACAGATTGATATAGGTATCCCCAACCAGGTTGGAGATCGACCACAAATTACACTGCTCCCCTGCTCAGGCCGTATCTGCTCAGGCCGTATCGCGCGTAATGATCTGGAGCGGCAGACGTACATGCTGCCGTGTGCGCGCCGGGTCCGCAATCAGAGAGAGCAACAACTCGACTGCCAGCCGCCCCGACTCTTCCAACGCCTGCGAGACCGTAGAAAGCCCGATGTACTCGGCAAAATCAGCATCATCGAAACCAAGCACAGCGACCTCCTCGGGCACCCGCACCCCTAGTTCGCGCGCCCCCTTGAGCACCCCCAGCGCCAGCGTGTCGTTGCCGGCAAAGATCGCCGAAGGACGCTCTGGTTGCTGCAGCAGGTCAAGCGCCTGCAGACGAGCCTCCTCGTGGCTGGAACCCAGCGGCACATAGCCCGGCAAACTGGGCGCCAGCCCATATCGCCCCAACGCAGCCACAAACCCCTCGTACCGCAACGCACTGGTGCCCAACGTATACTGCGCCAACGAACGATCCCCCCCCACAAACCCGATCAAACGGTGGCCGCGCGCCACCAGATAATCGGCAGCCAACACCCCACCCGCCACATTGTCGATCTCCACCGCAGCCAACTGTGGGCTGGAGCCCTCGATCAAGACCGCTGGCAGCCGGTTTTGCAAAAACCTGCCTGCCTCAGCGTCGCTCAACCGCAACGAAAGGATCAACAGCCCATCCAGCCGTTGGGAGATCGGCAAAGACTGCAAGTAGTTGCGCGCATGCTCGGCGGTGTCTACGTTGTAGACTACCAGATCGTAGCCTGTGTTGCGCAACGCACCCGCTACGCCCCGCAGACGCTGCGTAAACGACGGATAGTGCATAAAAAAAGGGGCCAATACCCCAATCTGGCGGTGTGCACGGCGAGCCCGGGCTGCAGCTTCTGCCTTTGGAACAAACTTCAGTTCGTCGATCGCTTTTTGGATGCGCGTCAGCGTTTCCGCATGCACAGACTGCGGGGCATTGAGCGCACGAGAGACAGTCGCAATACTGACCCCCGCATGCGAAGCAACGTCGTAGATGGTCGAAGACATGCCAACAATATCTTATACTATGCTATTGCAGAAAAACAGGATCGCTCAGTAGTTTGTCTTCCAGATCGGGCTGTAAGAGCTTACATGAAAGCACTTACAACAGCAAAATACTACAGACTCACAAAATTGTCAAGAATTGTTCGACCTTCTCGACCTTTTTTGCATAGTCTGTTCAAAATCGTACAGTTCCAGGTCGCCATGCCCAATGCGTCGGCTTCTTGTCATTCGATGGTTGCCAGCTTGGCCGACCAGCCCAATCTCCCCCCACAGGCAATCTGTGTGAGGTCTCTTCTTTCTGTCACTTTGTGGTCCTGATCCTGGGGTCAAGTAGAGGGGTGACAGGTGTTCTTTTCTACGAACAGCTGCTCAAGCATCAAAGCCTGCTGAATGACAGTTTGTTAAAATCGTACAGATCAGCCAGAATAAAGAGATGGAAGCGTTACGCCTGCCTGACCGAGAAGAGCGACAGAGAGCCTGTAATGTACAAAATTTTGCTGAGCCGACCAGCGTTTTTGTTCTTCTGGCTGTCCCAGCTCACCTCCACCCTGGGCATTCACCTGTACCACATGGGCGCCATCGTGGTGGTCTTCCAACAAAGCGGTTCTGCCTTGCAGGCCACCGGTGTGCTGATTGCACGCATGTTGCCCAAAATCCTGCTGGGACCGCTGGCTGGCGCGCTGGTCGACCGCTATCCCCGCAAGCAGGTGCTGATGGGGATAGCGCTCAGCCGGGTCGGGCTGGCGCTCCTCTCGCTGCTGTTGGCAGCCACCGAGGGCGGCACTGTCTGGACTGTCTACGCGCTGGTAGCAGGGCTGGCCGTGACCGAAACCTTTGCCCAACCTGCCCAGATGTCTCTGCTCCCTGCCCTGGCGGCCCCATCTGAATTGGTGCACGCCAACAGCCTGCTCAACAGCACAAACTATGGGACGATGGC
>JAPLGY010000613.1 GCA_026389955.1 Caldilinea sp.
AGGGAGCGCTTGTTGCCGGCCACTGCGATCAGAAATGCCTCGTCGACCCAGTCAGGCGGATAACTCTTTTCCAGATCGCGCAGCTGGTCTGCGATCAGCGGTGTAAGCAGCCCGATGTTCTGCTCATAGAGGGTGAAGACATTGGGCCGTTCCACCTGAATCCGTGCCTCCTCTGGCAGCACCCTGCGCAGCTCCTCCAGCTTGCCCTGGCGGGCCAGCGCCAACGTCTGGCGCCCCTTGACCGTGTTGATAAAATACCAGTCGTCGACGGCCGTCCCCCCGTCTGCGCTCCGTTCGATCTCCAGTTTGAGCAGCACCCCGCGCGCGGTCGCTCGCTCCAACGCATCGGCCAGCGACTGCTGGGGGGTACGCAGGTCGCTGGCCAGGTTGAGGCTGCGCAAAAGCATCTCGTCCGCACGCAGATCGGCCCCACGCAGGTATTTGAGCTGCCCCTCCTGCTCGTTGAGCAGCCAGAAACAGTGCAAAATCAATTTCAATTCGCCCAGGTCATCGACCCACGGCAGCAGGTCGCTGAAAAATATATCGGGCAGTTTGACCAGCTTCATCCTGTTGTCGGGAAACCCGACAAATCCTTTGGGCTGCATCGGCATGGCTAGTAGTCCAGTTCTGTGCGCTGCACTTCCAGATCCCGAAACTGCGTCAGCTCTTTCCGGAAATAGAGGCTGATCGTCCCTGTCGAGCCGTGGCGGTGTTTGGCCACGATCACGTCGGCAATGTTCTGGCGGTCGGTGTCTTCGATATAATAATCTTCCCGATAGATGAAAAGCACGACATCAGCGTCCTGCTCGATGCTGTTGTGCACGACCAGCCCGCCGGCGACAAAGTTGTGATGAGGCGGCACGGTGAGGTCGTAGACTTCTGCCTGGCCAGCCGCCGAGATTGTGGACACCGGCTCCCAGCCCACAGAGAGATCGCTCCCCTTTTCTTCCAGCATCGGGGGGGGGACCGCAATCAGATCTCCCCGCTGGAGCGCGTCCAGTCGCTGCCAGCCGGCCGGGCTCAACAGCCGATGGTTGGCCGTTGCCCGGATCCTTCGCCCAGACTGCGTCTGCAACTCGAAAACCGGCTTGACTCCTGTACAGAACGCTCGGGCCAGGGGGACCGCGCTGAACGTGCCGCTGTGCAGATCCAACGACGCAACCGTCGTCTTGGGCAGGCGGGCAGCCAGCTGGCGGATCGGGACACAGCAGCCCAGTTCGGGCAGATAGACTGGCGTCTCTCCGTCCAGACAGCCGCTTTCTCGCAGGTCCGACAACATCGGACGTTTGTCGCTGCGGCTCTCCACCGCGCGCGAAAGCTGGCTCAGCGCGATCACCGGCACATTCAACTCGCGCGCCAGCCCTTTGAGCGACCGGCTGATGTAGGAGATCTCCTGCTGGCGGTTGGCCTCACGGCCGCCAGATTGGCCGGTCATCAGCTGCATGTAGTCGATCAGCACCAGATCCAGCCCATGTTCGGCGTAGAGACGCCGACATTTGGTACGGATTTCGTTGACTGTGGCTGCTGGCGTGTCGTCGATATAGATCGCCGTGCCCGCCAGCAGGTTGGCCGCCTCCAGCAGGATCGGCCATTCTTCGTCGTGCACCTGGCCCAGCCGCAGACGGTGGCTGTCGATCCCAGTTTCCATCGAAAGCAGACGCTGGACCAGCTGTTCGTTGCTCATCTCCAGGCTGAAGACACCGACCCGTGCGTTGTAGCGTTTGGCTGCATTCTGCGCCACATTCAGCGCCAGGCTGGTCTTCCCCATCGCCGGGCGGGCGGCCAAAATGATCAGATCGCTTTTCTGCAGGCCGCCCAGCAGACGGTCGAGCAGGGTAAAACCGGTCGGCACCCCCATCAACGTGTCCTGGTTGCGGGCAAGAAAGTCGATGTGGTCGACGACCTGGGCCATGATCGCTCGGATCGGCATCAGGTCCCGATGGATCAACGACTCGCTGACCCCAAAGATCAGAGACTCCGCTTTGTCGATCACGGTGTCGACTTCCTGGCTGTCGTCATAGGCCAGCTCGGCGATCTGGCCAGCCGCCGAGATCAGGCGGCGCAGCAGCGCAGTGCGCTCCACAATGCGGGCATAGTGGTCTACATACATCGCCGACGGGGTGCTGGCGACCAGATCAGTGACATAGGCAGGGCCACCGATCTCTTCCAGATAGCCACGCCGTTCCAACTCGTCGACCACGGTCACAAAATCAAGCGGCTCGCGACGCTCGTGCAACCCCATCATGGCGGCGTACAGCCAGGCGTGGCGTTCTCGGTAGAAATCTTCGGCACGCAAAAAATTGGCGATCTTGAGAATCGCATCCGGGTCGATCAACAGTGACCCCAGCACCGCACGCTCGGCTTCCAGGTTGGCAGGGATTCCTTTGGGTGCAGTTTCCAGTGGTTCCATCGTTGCGCCTGCTCAGCTCGTTGCGGCCAGAGCCCCTTGGTGACAACAGTCAAATGCGTGGATGCCGACAAAAACAGCGAGGCTGCCCAGCATACAGCCCCGCCATCTACAGTTCATTCGATTTGCACAACCGCAACCCCACTCAGTTGCCCAACAGGCTGTCCAGATCCAACCCTTCTACAAAATCCTTGAAGGCACCTAAATCCTCGTTGTTGCTGTCACTGTACGCAGGGCGGCTGCTTTTTTCTTCGGAGAGTGGCATCTCTTCCTCAGGCAGCATGCCAGCCTGGTCCATCACTTCCTCAGCTACGTAGATCGGGACACTCACCCGCACCGCCAAGGCGATCGCATCGCTGGGCCGACTGTCGATCTCTGTGTTCTCTCCTTGGATATCAAGCACAATCCGGGCGTAATAGGTGTTCCGCTCCAGGCTGTTGATCACAATGTGGACGACCTCGGCGCCCAACACGTCGATCACAGACTTGAGCAAATCATGGGTCAGCGGCCTGGGGGCCTCCATCCCCTGCAGTTGCAAGGTGATGGCATCTGCCTCGAACGGGCCGATCCAGATCGGCAAAAATCGCTCGCTGCTTTCTTCTTTCAGCACGACGATGCGATTTTGCGACAACAGGCTGACCCGAATGCTGTCGATTGTCACTTCAATCATGGCTCCCCTTCCTGTGGAAACCAACCCTCTGCGTTCGTCCACCAAACTGCGTCTACCACACGGCTTCCCTTCAAAGGTCTGCACGACCGGATTTACCGGTCGATTTCGCTCAGAATGGTGCCAGTATAACACAGCTTGGGATCGGGTCAAAGTCATTTTCTACACGCGTTGGCCAAAATTTGGCGTGCAGCCAACATTCGGCTATACTTTTTTTGTCGTCGGGGAGTAGCGCAGCTTGGTAGCGCGCTTCGTTCGGGTCGAAGAGGTCGGAGGTTCAAATCCTCTCTCCCCGACACAACAGCCTTCCACATGCCTGTCCGCCTGGACAGGCATCTGTTTTCTCCGAAGCGCCCGCCTGTAGTAGACTGTGGCTATGCAGATCTCTTTGCCCGGCACCGCACTGCGCGCTTCCTGGGGTCGCCTGGGGCTGTTGGCGATCACTTTGGCTGCATTTTTGCTGCGCACCTGGGATCTGGACCGGCTGCCACCAGGTCTTTTTTTTGACGAAACGTTCAACGCCGTCGATGCCCAGCAGGTGCTGGCTGGGGTGACTCCATTTTTTTTTACGGGCAACAACGGCCGCGAGCCGCTGTTTATCTATCTGCAGGCGGCTGCCCTCTCCGGCCTGGGCTCCAGTGCATACATCCTGCGTCTGGTTGCGGCAGCGGCCGGTGTTCTCACAATTCCCGTCACCGCTCTCCTGGCCTGGCGCCTGCTGAACTGGTCAGGGGGAGGCTTACAGCTGGCAGGACAGCGGCAGAGCGCCCTGCTGGCCGCCGCATCGCTCAGCGTCCTGTACTGGCATGTCAGCCTCAGCCGGCTGGGGTTTCGGGTGATCCTGCTGCCTCTGCTGAGCACGCTGGCGTTCTATTTTCTGGCCAGAGCCTGGCAACAAAACCGTCGCGCCGCCTGCTGCCGCTGGTGGTTGGTGGGTTCATTCTGGTCGAGCTGCTGCGTGCGTCGCGCGCGCACAGCTTCTCCCCACGTCTGCCAGGCCTCGGTTGGCTGGCACTCAGTGCAACCCTGGTCGCTGCACCGCTGCTGTGGACCTTTTCCCAGCAGCCTGACCTGTTGGCGGCCCGCACCGGCGATGTCTCGATCTTTGCCCCGCCCAGCCCTGCGCTGCCTGGAACTCCCGGCGAACGGCTGATAGGAAATCTGGGCGGGATGGTCAGCGCTTTTTTTGTCGGCGGCGACCTGAACCCGCGCCACAATCTGCCCGGCCGGCCGATCAACGACCCGCTGCTGGCGCTGCTCTTCGTCGCCGGGCTAGCCACCTGCCTCGCGCGCATCCGCCAACCAGCCCATCATCTGGTTTTGCTCTGGTTCGTCGTCATGCTGACCCCCTCAATCTTCAGCGTGGAGTCGACCCACTGGCTGCGGATGGCGGGTGCCCTGCCGCCGCTGGTCGTTTTGTATGCTGCCGGGGCCCAGGAACTGGCCGTCCGGCTGGCACGCTGGCTGGCGCCGGCCCGGCTGCTGGCGCTGCTGCTGGCGGGACTGCTGGCGGGGAGCGGCGGCGTCAACGCCTACAGCTACTTCTCGCAGTGGGCCCAGTTGCCCGTGCTGGCCGGCAGCTTCGATGCCGACCAGTACGAAGCCGCCGCTGCAGTGCGCACGCTGCTGGCCACCGAGCCTGCTCGACCGCTGCTGCTGACCCGCCGGCTCTTTCGCTCCCCGCAGATGCGCTTTCTCAACCCCGATCTTCCAGCAGCAGCTCCCCTCCTGGCTGGCCCCGCCGCCCCCCAACCGGTCGCAGCCGGCACACGCTACCTGGTCGAGTTGGGCGCAGATCCAAACCAGCCGCTCTTCTTGTTGACACGCAGCGCTGCTGGCACGCTGGCCGTCACCCAGCTGGCGCCCTACACCGCCCCAGGTAACTCGCTGGTAGACGCCGTTCTCAACCGCACCCTGCCCTCCAGCCCCTTGCCTGGACTGACAAACCGCCAGCCGACCCATCTGTACAGCGGCGAACTGCCTGCCCTGCAGCTCCCGGTCGACCGGGTCGAATATCCGCTGGAGGCCCGCTTTGCCAACGGGATCGAGCTGCTGGGTTACTCGCTTCCACTCGATGCAATCTCCTGCACGCAGCGCACCCTGCCGCTGACCCTCTTCTTGCGCCAGCCGACCTCTGGCAGCACCGACGAGACAGTCCTGTTCGCACACCTGATGCTGCCAGATGGCCAGCTGCAAGACAACGAGCTGCCCGGCGACGGGTATCCGTCGCCCTTTTGGCGGCCCGGCGAAACCGTCGACGACCGCCGCAGCTTTGTGCTGCCACAGCCGCTGACATCCGGCAAAGCCTATTTCGAGGCGGGCTTCTTCCAGCAGCTCCCCGACGGCAGCCTGCAGCGGGTGCAGCGGGTTGACAGCCGCGGCAACCCGGCGGGGGATCTGGTGCCGCTGCGTGCCCGTTTCGAAGAGCGCATCGAACTGGCCGGGCTGCAGGTCGCGCCCCTGTCCGAAAACGCCTCTGAACTGCAAATCACACTCGGCTGGCGCGCCCTCGATCGATCTCCGACCGACTATACAGCTTTTGTACATCTGCTCGACGCCAACGGCACCCTGGTCAGCCAGCTGGACAGCCCGCCCGGCGGGGCTGACAACCCGACGACACTTTGGGTCCCTGGCGAACAGCTCCGTTCCACCTTCATACTGCCGCTGCCAGCCGGGCTCGACCGTGCTGCCCTGCAAAAGGGCTATCAGCTGCGGGTCGGGCTCTACGAACCTGTCAGCGGCCGGCAGCTGGCTCTCCTGTTCGAGCCAGAGAGCCCGGCCACGTTTCTGCTGCTGCCCCTGGGCGAATTTTTGCCATGACGCCAGCGCAAGCCAAAGGCTCTGATCCGATGCGTTTCTCTGCCTTGCTCTCCAGTTCTGGACGGTTTCCTCGCCTCCCCCCTTGGCTCGTTGCACTGGGGGCGAGCAGTACCCTGCTGCTTGTCTCCCTGCCTGCACTCTGGCCTGCGCTGCGTCTGGGGCTGACCGCCTCGGCGGATGGCCTGCTTCACGTGCTGCGTATCGCCCTGCTGGCCACCTATCAGCGCGAGGCACTGTTCTTTCCGCGCTGGATGCCCGATCTCGTCCTTGGCTATGGGTACCCGCTTCTCTCTTTTTATGGGCCGTCCACCTATTTTCTGGCCAGCCTCTTTGTGCTGGCTGGCGCAGACCCGGCGCTGGCGCTGTGGACAACGCTGCTGCTGCTGCTGCTGCTGGCCGGCGCAGGGGTCTATCTGCTGCTGCTCGACCTTGTCCGTGCTGCTGAGGGCTGGCGACGCCATGCCGCCGCACTGGTCGGCGCGACCGGCTACCTCTACGCCCCCTATCTCCTGATCAACCTGTATGCTCGCGGGGCAGTCGCTGAGGTCGGCGCACAGATGCTGCTGCCCTGGATTCTCTGGGCGCTGCGCCGCATTTTCTACGCATCCCACCCGGCGCCCTACCTGTTGATCTTTGCGTTGACCACCGCCCTGCTGGCGCTGACCCACAACATCTCGCTGCTGTTCATGCCGCCCGTTCTGCTGCTCTTTGCGCTGGCGCTCTTCTGGCAGACCCGCTCTGCGGGCCGCCTGGGGCTGGCGGTGCTGGGAGCCCTTGCGGCGTTGGGGGTGAGCAGCTTCTTCTGGTTGCCTCTGGTGCTGGAACGGAGCAACCTGGCAGAGACTGCCTTCCAAATCGCCGCTCGGTATGTGGGTGAAAACACCTGGACGCTGGAGAACTTTTTGGATCTGGGCTGGCCGTACACCTACTCGACCGCGATTCCGTTCCGTCTCGGGGCAGTCCAGCTGCTGCTGGCGGTATTGGGCTTTGTCCTGCTGCCGCGCCGGAGTGCAGAGTGGTGGCTCTTGCTGGCTGTGCTGCTGGGCTCCTGCCTGCTGGTCACCCGGTGGGCGCTGCCGCTCTGGCTGGGGAGCGACCTCCTGCTGATCGCACAGTTTCCGTGGCGGTTGCTGGCTGTCGCCAGCCTGCCCCTGGCGCTCTTTCCCGCCGGTATCGTGCTGCGGGTGCGCCCACCGGCGGGCGCGGTGGGGATCGCCCTGGGTACAGTGGCCGTCATCGTTGCCGGCCAACACCCGTCAGCTGCGGCCTTCAGACCGCTGCTCGACCAGCCGGTCTCGATCGGTCGACCGGCCGTGGCCCAATTCGAGCTGCAGACCCGGGCCTACGGTACCAGCTCTTCCAGCGAATTTCTGCCGCGCTGGGCCGGCCCCGATCTGTTCGGTGCAGCCGCTGCAACAGACCAGGCCAGCCCCATCCGCGGTGTCCAGATCGAAACTGCTTCCCCGGTCCAGCTGAGCGCTGTTCTCACAAACAGCGCCCCGATCGACCTCAAGTTCACCCAATTTTATTTTCCAGGCTGGTCTGCTACCGTCGATGGCCAGCAGGTTTCCCTCACCCCCGACCCAGCACGCGGCCTGCTGAGCCTGGCGCTGCCTGCCGGGAGCCATCGCATCGCCGTCGCCGCCACAGGGACCGCCCTCCAACAAGGCGCCGCCTGGCTGAGTTTGGCGACGTTGGGCTTGCTGGCTGCTGGCTTCTGGCTGGCAGGAGGCCGCCGTCGCTGGCTGGCTGCTGTCCCGGCGCTCTGCCTGCTGGCCGGCGGCAGTGCCTTGCTGCTGCAACCCCGCCCGGCGAGCTGGCAGACGGCTTCTGTCCCAGCCGCAGACGGGGCGCTGGAGCTGCTGGGATACCACTCTCAGATCACAGACGGACACCAACTGCAGATCTTTCCGTACTGGTTGGTGCACAGACCTGTCGACGGCAAGGTGCACTGGCAGCTCGTCGACAGCGCCGGCGTCCTGCAAGCCGAGCAGAGCGGCGACCCCTTTTTCAATACGCTGGCATTGGCCAGCCTTCCAGCAACCACTCTGTTCGACGATGCCTACCAGCTGACCCTGCCCCCTGGGTTGACAGCCGGCACCTATACCTTGCGCGTTGCAGTAGCTCCGGCAGGCCAGTCCCCTGCCTTTGCTGCGGCCGGTTCGCTCCAGCTGCCCGCCGTGCCTGCAGCAGCCCCGCCCCCCCTGCAGCCGCTAGAACTTCGTTTCGGCAATGACGTGCTGTTGGATGGGTGGCGTTTTCAGATCGACGGGCGCACGCCCCTTCCCGTGCAAGACTCAAAACCGTTTGTCGTACGGCCAGGCCAGCTTCTGGAATACACACTCTTTTGGCGAGCAGACAACCCCGCCCAAGAAAATTATCATGGGTTCATCCACCTGCTCGACGCGCAGCAGCAGACAGCGCGCCAGCACGACAAAACAGCCGGATCTCTGCTGGCCCCAGCCCGGCTGTGGAACGAACAATACGCACAGGCGGACACCTATCGGCTGGAGATCGACTCAAACCTTGCAGGGGGGCTCTACTGGCCGTCAGCCGGACTCTACCGTTTTGACAGCGATGGCCAACGCCTGCCGATCACCGACCGCTCCGGCCGCTTTCTCGGCACCGAGTTCAGCCTGCCGCCGGTCAAAATTCTGAACAGCCCGGCCATCGAGACCGGTCAGCCCGTCGCAGTACAGCTCGGCGAGTGGGGGGAACTCCAGGGCTACTCGATCGAACCTGCTTCTTCACTCGTCGCACCGGGCGCAACCCTGACCCTGACCCTGGTCTACCGAGCGCGGGGGCCAGCGCCGGCCAGCTACACCCGCTTTCTGCACATCTATGACCCTGACCGCGGCATGGTGGCGCAGCAGGATGCCCCACCGCTTGGCGGCGGCAACCCAACACAGACCTGGGTTGCCGACGAACAGATCGTAGAGACCGTGCAGCTGGCAGTCGCCGCCAACGCCCAACCAGGCCCCTACACCGTCTGGTTCGGCTTCTACGACCCCGACACAGGCCAGCGGGTACCGCTGCTTGACCGCCAGGGAGCCCCCCTGGTCGACAGTCAACTGGCGCTGACCACTCTGCAGGTGGCCGCTTCCTCCCCTCCCTGAGCTGCACGCCTTGTGCAGATCGCCCCGCCGCTGCCCGTACATTTGTAGATTCGTCAACGGTGGCTGGGCAATCATGGCCTATTCTTTTCGTAAATCCCGAGGCGCAGCGGCTGGTCTGCTCACATCCCAGTCAATTGCCGAACTGCTGAGCGCCGAACTGCGCCGCAAGCCAATCGACCGACTCTTCGCCATCGCCGATCAACTGGCAAACCAGAGTGCTCCAGCCATGAGCGCTGCCGAAGTCGAAGCCGAAATCGAAACAGCGCAAGCGGAACGGTGCCAACGCCATGCGCGTGGTGATTGACACAAACACAACAGTGTCCGGGCTGCTTTGGCACGGTGCGCCGCACACTGTCCTCGACCTCGCACGAGCAGAACACCTTCACCTCTATGCATCGCCTCAACTCTTACTTGAGCTAGA
>JAPLGY010000026.1 GCA_026389955.1 Caldilinea sp.
TGTGGTCTGGGATCAGCCTACAGTGGCCTGTCTGCGTTCTTGCCTTATGAAAGCCGAACATTTGGATTGGGTAGAGGAGATTTGGGTGCGGCTGATGCGGGCGAGCTGTCTATGAACTATCTTGCCTGGCTCGACCAGCCGATTTGTCAAGAACTTCTGTTGACTGGTGGAAAAGCTGCCAACCCTGGCCACATCGATCGTCGGCGCATTTTATCTGCCGGTTCTCATCGTCACCCTGGTCACTGCGATCTACAGCACAACGCTGATCTTTTGCAACGGCTACGAAGCGATTGTTGTTGAGCGGCGGCTGCGTATGGATGTGATGGGTTCTCTCTATTTTATCGGCGCGTATGCCGGCGGCTTTTTTATGGCGGGCAGCTTTGGCCTTTTCGCCTTTTATCTGAGCGAAAAGCTGGTGATGATCACCCAGGACCGCTCCCAGAAGAGCCTGATCAATGTCTTTTCCCAGCAGCCCCGCACCGTCTGGATTTTGGTAGATGGCAGCGAAGTGGAGGTTCCCTTCGAGTCGCTTCAGGCGAATGATATTGTCTCCCTCCACGCCGGGCAGGTGATCCCGATTGACGGTCTGATTGAGGAGGGCAACGCCACCATTGACCAGCATATGTTGACTGGGGAGGCCCAGCCTGTGGAACGGGGTGTAGATACAGTTATGTTTGACAAGACGGGCCCGCTGACCCTGGAGCAGCCGAACGTGGCCCGAATTCACATCTGCAACGGCTACAGTGCGACGGAGGTGCTTACCTTTGCTGCGGCTGCTGAATATCGCCAGACGCACCCAGTGGCCCGGGCGATTCTGGAGGAAGCAGCCCGTCAGAAGTTGTCCCTGCCAGCCATCGATCACGCCCACTATGACGTAGGCTATGGCTTGCGGGTGCGCCTGGATGGCAAGCTGATCCACGTGGGCAGCGACCGCTATATGACAATGGAAACGATCGAAATTCCTGTCGAAATCCAGCGGCTGAAAGAGGCAGCGATACCCGTCGCGTGCGGCGACGAAGTCATGGATGGCGCGGCGTTCAGGGGAGAACACACGGGCAACTTACGGTGCCGGTCGAAGGAACATCCATCATGGAGTATCTGACCAACTTTGCAGCCAGGCTGTATGTGTTGCATACTAAACGGGTTGATCTTCATTCAAATTGACAACGATTCAAACTGACAACTGGAGAGTGTAATGAGTAAACCGTTGAAGGTTGCCATCATTGGCACCGGTGGAATTTCGCGAACACACATGCCGGGCTGGGAGGCGTCTCCCTATGCAGAGGTAGTGGCAGCGGCGGATGTTTATCGTCCTGGGCTGGAGACATTTGGCAGACAGTTTGGGATCGAACGGCTCTACGGGGATCCGGCAGAGCTGCTGGCTGACCCGTCGATCGACATTGTCGACATTTGCACGCCGAACCGTCTGCACACGCCGTTGGTGTTGGCGTCATTGGAAGCGGGCAAGCATGTGATCTGTGAAAAACCGTTGGCACCGACACCGGAAGAGATTCAGACGATGATTGCGGCGCGCGACCGCTCCGGCAAACTTCTGATGACTGCGCAGCATTTTCGATTCAAAGGCAATTCGCAGGCGATGAAGCGTGAGATTGAAGCCGGGGCGCTGGGGGAGATCTACCATGCGCGGGCCTGGATGTTGCGGCGCAATGGGTTGATTCCGACGCCGACCTTTATTCGTCAGGAGCTGAGCGGTGGGGGGCCGTGCATTGACATCGGCGTTCACATTTTGGATCTCACGCTGTGGATGATGGGCAACCCTCGTCCTGTGGCGGTGACGGGGGTGGCGCGTGCCGAATTGGCGCACCGCGACGGGGCCTGGGCTGTCTGGCGGAATGCGCCGATTCCGCAGGATTTTGACGTCGAAGACTTTGCCTCGGCGTTTGTGCGTTTTGAGAATGGGGCGACGTTGATGTTGGAGGTGAGCTGGCTGCTGCATCACGACACCGAAGGGGAGGACATGCAGATGTGGCTTTATGGGACCGAGGGGGGCAGCCACTGGCCCAAGTGCGAGGTTTATCACACCAACTATACGACCCGTCAGCTTTACAACCGGGCGTTGCGGCTGACCAGCGATACGCTGGAACCCCATGCGGCCGAGTGTGTGGCCTTTGCCGAGGCTATCTACAGCGGCAAACCTTCGCCGGTGCCGCCAGAGCAGTCGTTGCAGGTGTTGTCGATCCTGGATGGCATCTATCGCAGCCAGCGTGAGGGGCGTGAAATTGCGATTCCGGCCACGTTTGGCGCAGAGAAGCGGGAGGGCTGACATGGCGGTCAATCTAGGGCTGGTGGGGGCGGCACACATCCACACCCCCAACTTTATCAAGCGGATTCTGGCGCGCAGCGATGTGCGGGTCAGCCATCTTTGGGACCACGACGCTGCGCGGGCGCAGCGCCGGGCGGCTGAGCTGGGGGCACAGCCGGTAGGCGACCCGGCAGCCATTTGGGAAGATCG
>JAPLGY010000695.1 GCA_026389955.1 Caldilinea sp.
TGCCGTCCTCGGCCGCGACTTGCAGCGTCCAGCGATGCAGCTGGTTGATCGCGATCGGGTCGAACTCGCTGGTGAAGCTGACCTGAAAGTGGCCGCCGTCGCTGGCAAGCCTGGTGAGGCTCTCGCTCGCAGCAGGAAGCGCGTCTTCTCCATTGGGGCCGGCACAGCCGCTCAGCAGCAGCCACAGAACCAGTGCACAGCGCAACACAAAAAAACGCATGGTCGAATCCTTTTTGCCAGCCCTTCCACAAAATTTGTCTGGGGTCAACCCGGACCCAGGCAAACGCACCCGGTTGTGCATCCGCTTTCTGGCAGTATACCAGAAGGGGGCGCCAGCGTGCCAGCCGAGCGGAAGGGGAGTCTGGGTCAAAGGGCCGGCAGCGCCAGGTCGAGGGTGGTGTCGGCGACGAGCGTGCAGGGGAGGGCAAAGGGCTGAGGATCTGTGACCTCGACCCGATAGCTCCCGACGGGGAGGCTGGCAAAGCGAAATCGCCCTGCGGCGTTCGTGGTCGTGCTCAAAGAGAGCAGGTCGATCCCTACCGTCCTGGGCAGGAGGTACTCCTGGTCGGCTGTCAGCCGACCGGCGGTGCGGGCCAGAATCGGGTTGTAGGCAAGGAACTGCCTCCGGAAGGAGAGGAAGCCGAACCCGAGCACTTTGCCCTGCACCAGGTCTAGCCAACACTGGTAGAGCGTGCCGCGGTACCCTGCCACCCTGCGGTCCCACAAAAAAGTAGGCGCGGCTGCAGCGTTCTCGGGCAGAAGATAGAGCTGTTCCGCAGCAAAGCGCCCTTTTTCCGCGGTCAGCGACGGGTTGACGATCGGGGCCAGCCGCCGAAGCTGCGCCGCGCACGGCTCCGAGGGTCGCCAGATCTCCGACGAGGCGTACCCCGACCTGGGCGACAGCGCTGCCGTCCAGGGTCACCTGGCCAGCCAGCTGGAGCAAGCGGGCGGAGGGGGACGGAGGTGCTGGTGCAGCGACCGCAGCTGGCAGAGCCGCGCGGGCAGCGCTCTGGCTACGCAGGTCGGCGATTCGCCCCATCAGATGCAGCGGGCGCCCGGCGTTGTCCACGCCCAGGTGGCGGAAGGTGGCCCAGTCGCCCCGATGCCCCACCTGATAGAGACAGGCACCCAGGACATCGTCCTGGTCGAGGAGCGTGTTGTACCAGGCCAGCGACGCCCAGTAGGTATTCTCGTCCAGCGGCTGGGCCGGGTTGAGCCAGCCTTCGTCGTGGAAGGAGGTGCCGTAGGCACGGGTCAGACCGGCCTCGGTGATGAGAATCTGGTGGCGGTGGCCGTCGCTCCGGCGTGCATGGCGAAGCACGGCACGGTAGAGGCCCGCTCCTGTGTGGGTGCCGCTGCCCGGAATGAGCGAGGGCCATCCATATTCGTGGAAGCCCAGATAGGTGTAGGTGGCCAGCGTGCGTGGAAAATAGTCCAGATAGTGGGCAGCTTCGCTGAAGTTGCCGGCGGCAAAGTTGAAGGCAACTGCCTCGATCCCTTCCGCAACCAGACGGTCACGGAAGGCGACCTGGAAGCGATCGTAGGCAGCATAGAGCGTCCGAAAACGGGCCGGATTCTCGCGAAAACTCCCCGACGCAGGGCCGGGCAGACACTCGTTGAGGCTCATCCAGGCGTCGATGAACAGACGCCCGCTCTGGGTACGGCGCTTGAACTTTTCAAAATCATAGGTCAGAATCCGTTCGGCCAGACGGCGCCCCTCCCCTTCAGGATCCCCGCCTTCCAGCATGGCGGTCTGCTGGTTGTTTTCCACATACCAACGCCCGACGATGAAGCTGTCGGGCGAGCGTCTGCTGCGGATCTCGGCGAGCAGCATGTCGTTGAAGGCGTCGTGGTGGATCAGGATCGTCGGCGGCTGCACCTGGCTGATGGCATCCCAGAGGCCTGCATCGTTGTTGGTGTTGTGCAGGTAGAACCCCAGGCGGTTGGCGCGCGCGACATGCCCAGCCCCTGGGAGGGGAGGGAGCGGCGGGGGCTGAACCGGCGGGGGCTGAACCGGCGGCACAGGGGCTGGGCGGCTGGCCAGCAGCTGAAATTTGCCGACCCGCTCGGCTGCCCAGCCAGAGCAGAGCTGGCCATTGGCCAAGGTGACCCGGACAGGCCACCAGGCCAGCCCATCGGCCAGTTGGACCGAACCGGTGACGGTGCAGAGGGTGCCCTCGGGCAGCACGGCCAGGACCGCAGGGGGCGGGTTGCCCAGATGGCCGGGAGCCGAGCGCAGGTTGACGAAATCACAGGTCTG
>JAPLGY010000717.1 GCA_026389955.1 Caldilinea sp.
GGGCTTGCCTGCCTCGAAGTATGTTTCGTTGCGCTCGAACCGGATCATGCTGCGCGGCTCGTAGCTGACAAACCGGAACGGCCCGGTGCCGACCGGCTGGGCGTTCAGGTCGTGGCCCGACTCGACCAGCGCCTTGGGGACGATCGAAGAGCCAGGGAAGGCCACATAGATCAAGAAGGGGCCGGTCCGTTCTGTCATTTTGAACTCCACCGTCAGCGGGTCCAAAACGTTGACGCTCTCAATCGTCGAAACCTGGGCCCCGTAGGAGTAGCCCGAGTCCGGCGCACGCAGACGGTCGAAGGTGAATTTTACATCCTCGGCGCTGAAGGGGTCGCCGTTGTGGAAGGTGACATTCGGACGCAGCTTGAAGGTGTAGGTCAGCCCATCTTCGGAGATCTCATAGGATTCGGCCAGCTCCGGGTAGGGAGTGGCGTCTGGATCGAGGGCCATCAGGGTCGAATAGACCTGCTCGATCACGACATGGGACATCCCGCTGGGACCACGGACAGGGTCGAAGCCGAAGATAGAGCAGACATTGTCCCTTGGTCCTTTGAAAACGAATACAATAAAAATAAGCGCAAAAAACAACTCACCAACCAGAACGGGGCAACTTCGGGAAATTTTTCGGGGCAATGCAGGCACAAGCTCAACTTGTTCAGTATACCAGCGGGCCACGCCAGTGGCAAAGCCCCGGCAGCCTGGGGCTCAGGTTGGCGGTCGCGAGCTAACCGAGCCGCAATACGTCCAGCAGCCACCAGCTGTCAACGCTGACAAACCTGGCCGGCACCGGTCAGGCCGGCAAGTCCCCCCAGCGACGATCGAGCTCACGGTCCCCCCGCTTCATGGCCAACAGCAGCGCATCATGGTCGACAGGCAGCGCCCGACAGCGCACGCCGGTCGCATGGGAGATGGCATTGGTGATCGCCGGGCTGATCGGGATCGAGCTGATCTCGCCGACACCTTTGGCGCCGTAGGGCCCTTCTGCGGTCGGATCCTCCACCACAAAGTGACGCATCTGTGGGGTCTGTTTGATGCCCGGCATCTTGTACTGGCCCAGATGCTGGGTCCAGGGACGGCCCTGCTCTTCGATATAGTGCTCGGTCAGCGCATTGCCGATCCCCATCACGATCCCGCCTTCGATCTGGCCGGTGAGGCTGAGGATGTTGATCGCCCGGCCGATATCGTGGGCGGAGACCACCCGTTCGACCGCCACTTCCCCGGTCTCGCAGTCGACGCTGACCAGGGCTGCGTGTACGGCGTAGGAGAACCCAAAGTGCATGTCGCCCCCTGTGCCCAGCGGCTGGGTTTTGGGGGCCCAGTATTCGTAGCGCAGCCTGGGAGAGTGCCCTTCGTCGATCAGCGTCTGCACCGCTTCGGCAAAAGACAAGGTGTGCAGACGGCGCAGTGAGGCTGGCGGTGAGGCTGGCGGTGAGGCTGGCGCGTCGTTGGCCCCCTTGACCAGGGCCAGCCGGCTTTCGTCTACGTAGGCCAGCCCCTCGTGAAAAGCGATCACAGCCGGGGGAAGGTCAAATTTTTCGGCCAGCACGCCCTGCATGCGCTCGCGCATCGAGCGGGCCGCCAGACGCGCCGCGTTGCCGCTCAGATAGGTCTGGCGGCTGGCGGTGGTAGGTCCGCCGTCGGGCGAAAGGTCGGTGTCCATGACCAGCACGCTGACCTCCTGGATGGGCAGGCCCAGCTCTTCGGCCGTGCACGCAGCCAGTACCCCGATCAGGTTCTGCCCCATTTCGGCGCTGCTCGTGCGAATCTCAGCGCGGCCGCTGGGGTAGACCTCCACCTCGGCCTCGGCTTTGTCGGGCGCGCCGCCGCCCAGGCCGGTATTTTTGTAGCCGGCAGCCACGCCCCAGCCATAGACCTTGCTGCCGATCCGCACCGGCGCAAAGAGCTGCTCCGACGCCCCTTCCATCTGCCAGGCGCGCATCTCGGCTTCGACCTGCTCCAGACAGGAGAGCAGCCCGACGCTCTCTTTGAGCTGCTGGCCGGTGGCCGTGGTCGAGCCGACACGCAGGGCATTCTTGCGGCGCAGCGCAATCGGGTCCATCCCCAGCGCTTCGGCGACCAGGTCCAGATTGCTTTCGACGGCGAACGCCGACTGGGTGACGCCGAAACCGCGGAACGCGCCGCAAGGGGCGTTGTTGGTGTACATGGCGTAACAGTCGATCTGGGCACTGCCCACCGCATACGGGCCGGTCGCATGGGTGGTGGCGCGCGTCATCACCTTTTCACCCAGGCTGGCATAGGCGCCGCTGTCCCCATAGAGCTCGGCTTCGACGGCGGTCAGCGTGCCGTCCTCCCGCGCCCCGGTCTTGATGCGGATGAGGGTGGCGTGGCGTTTGGGGTGGAAACGCAGGCTTTCTTCGCGCGTGTAGAGAATCTTGACCGGGCGCCCGGTGACCTGGGCGGCCAGCGCCGCGTGCACCTGGCCGGCAATGTCCTCCTTGCCGCCGAAGCCTCCCCCCATCACCGTGCCTTTGACGCGCACAGCATCTTTGGGCAGCCCCAGACAGCGCGCCACCTGGTCGCGGTCGGCGTAGGGGATCTGGCTGCCCACATAGATCGTGCGCTTGACGTGGCGACCGTAGCGCGGGTCCTCCCAGCCG
>JAPLGY010000472.1 GCA_026389955.1 Caldilinea sp.
CACCGTCAGACGGTGCGCGGATCACCCAAGGCACGGCCCCCTTCCAGCGGTAGTGGGCGGTCGCCGCAAACTGGACAATGCTGTCAAACGCCGAAGAAATAAAATCGGCAAACTGCATCTCCACCACCGGGCGCAGCCCCATCAGAGCCATTCCGGTCGCCGCCCCCACAAAGCCAAGCTCGGCGAGCGGGGTGTTGATCACACGGCGGGCACCGAATTCGGCTTCAAAACCTTTGGTCACCTTGAAAGCCCCACCAAAATCGCCGGCAATGTCTTCCCCCATCAGCAGCACGTTCGGATCCCGACGCATCTCCTCACGCAGCGCCTCGCTGATGGCGGCAATATAGGTCAGCTCACGCGTCGAATCCCCTGTCTGTTCGCCGTCGGCAAACCCGAAGTTGCTCCCTGTCCCCATGACCTCACCCTTCTGCGTAGACCCCCGCCTCGACCGTGGCCGGGTCAGGCAGGGTGTCAGCCTCGGCGCGGGCCACAGCATCGGCAACCTCTGCCCCAACCCGCTGTGCGATCTCCGAGAGCACTGCCTCGTCGCTGACCCCAGCCTCCAACAGACGCGCCCGATAGGTCATCACTGGATCCCGCTTTTCCCAGCTCTCCAGCAAAGAACGTGGGACATACTCCGCCCCGTCGTGGATGGCATGGCCCAGCATCCGCATCGTCCTGGCCTCGATGAGCGTCGGCCCGCCGCCGCAGCGAGCCTGCTCGACCGCAGCAGAGGTCACAGCGTAAACAGCCTCCACGTCGTTGCCATCGACAGTGACCCCTGCCATCCCATAGCTGGCTGCCCGTTCGGCGATCGCAGGGACCTTCATCTGTTGTTCCAACGGCGTCGAATAGGCATAGAGATTGTTCTCAACAATCACCACCCACGGTGCATTCCAAACGGCGGCCATGTTGAGTGTCTCATGAAACAGCCCGGCACTGCTGGCACCGTCGCCGGTAAAGGTGAGCGCCACGCGCGCCTCCGACCGGTAGACAAAGCTCATCGCCACCCCCAGCGACACCGCCATCGAATGGGGTAGGTGGCTGATAAAGCCGATGATCTGAAGCCCCAGATCCCCCATGCCGTGCAGGTTGGCATCGCGACCCGCCGAGACCCCACCGCTGCGCCCCAGCAGATTGCCGAAGATGCGCTCCGCCGCCATCCCACGCAGCAGGTAGGCGCCCAGGTCGCGGTGCATCGGGGCGATCACATCTCCCGGTTTCAACGCATACGCGGCCCCGACACTGATCGCCTCGTGGCCACGCTGGCTGAAGGTGCCTCCCAGACCACGCCCCTGCTTCCACATCGCCACCATCGTCTCGTCAAAGCTGCGCGTGAGCAGCATCCAGTAGTAAAGTGCAAGGCGCTGCTCGTTTGTCAACGTGGTTTGGGCCACAGCATCGACCTCCCTTCTCGTGGGCTTCAACAGAGATTTCACCAGGACTCCCCCAGCGCTTGCCCTGTCTCGTCGCAGTTCAGGCCGCCAAAACCGTGCGCAGCGCAGCCAACGCCGCAGCCAAGGTCTCGGCCGCTGTGCGTTCGCTGCTGTCAATGCGCACTGCATCTGCGGCGGGGCGCAGCGGCGAGTGTGTGCGTTCGCTGTCGATGCGGTCGCGACGCTCGATGTCGGCCAGAACCTGTGCGTAGGCCACCTCCTTGCCCTGTTCGCACAGCTCCTGGCAGCGACGTTGCGCCCGCACCGCCGCAGTCGCTTCGATATAAAGCTTGAGCGGGGCCTCCGGCATCACCACAGTCCCGATGTCGCGGCCGACCATCACAATGCCCGGGCGCTCGGCCTGCCCACTCCCATAGCGGCGGGCGATCTGGCGCTGCCGCTCCGTCATCGCCGCCCGCACCTCTGCGTAGGCCGACACCGTCGAGACCGCTCGATCGACTTCAGGAGCCCGAATCTGCCAGGTCACATCCTGCCCATCCACCAACACGGTGGCATGACGCCCATCTTGTGGGTCGGCATGGGGCGGCTGGATCTCGATCCAGATCTCCTCAGCCAGCTGGCCGATCGCCGGCTCGTCCTCCAGCAGGATTCCCCCGTCCAGCACCGCCCAGGTCACCGCACGGTACAGACTCCCTGTGTCAAAAAACAAAAAATCTAGCGCGCGGGCCAGCCCGTAGCCGACCGTACTCTTGCCCGACGCCGCGGGCCCATCGATCGCAATGATGGCTGGATACAAGGCCATTCGCTCTCCCTCCCTGATCCGCACACAACGGTGTGCTGTCGGCCATGGTCAGACGGCTTTACGCTGCACGCGGGCGCCGGGGCACCCCGCGATTGTGGCCAGCCGGCCGTTTTTCCGCACTCCCCCGTGTCGCACTCCCCCGTGTCGCACTCCCCCGGCCCGCACTCCCCCGGCCCGCACTCCCCCGGCCCGCACTACCCCGGCCCGCACTCTGTGGGCGCGCACTCCCCCGGCCTGCGCTCTGTGGGCGCGCGCCGGGTCGTTGGGGAAGCGACTTGGCAGCGCGGGCCGGAGCCCGCTCTACAGCCAGCCCGGCTGCCTGGCGCAACGCGCGCACCTCAGCCGGCGCCAAGGGCACACACTCGCCGAGCGCCAGCTTGCCCAGCGTCAGCGGCCCCAAGGCCCACCTCACCAGCCGCAGCGTCGGGTAACCGACGGCAGCGGTCATGGAGCGAATTTGGCGTTTTTTGCCCTCACGCAGCACAACGCGCAGCCAGACCCCTTCTGTCGGCCCGCGGCTGAGGGCCAGTTCAGCGGGCAATTCCTGGACCACCTCGACCTCCGCCGGGGCCGTACGTCCTTCGGGCAGTTCGACACCCTGGCGCAGCGTGAGCAGCGCCGTCGTCGTCGGCACGCGCTCGACCAGCACATAGTACGTCTTGGGATGCTCGTAGCGCGGGTGGGTCAGGCGGTGGGCCAGTTCTCCGTCGTCGGTGAGCAGGATCAGCCCTTCGCTGTGCAGGTCGAGGCGCCCGACTGGGAAAAGTCGGCCGGCCTCGGCTGGGGCCAGATCCAGCACAGTCCGCCGTTCCCCCCCTTCGCTGTCGCTGAGCACGCCGCGCGGCTTATGGAGTTTGTAGTAGTGGTGGGTTGCGACCACTTTGAGCGGTTTGCCGTCCACCACAATCTGGTCGCGCGCCGGGTCAGCTTTCGAGCCCAGCGTCTGAACTACCTGGCCGTTGACATGGACCCGCCCAGCAGCGATCAGCTCTTCACATTTGCGACGGCTGCCGACGCCGGCAGCCGCCATCACTTTTTGCAGTCGTTCTTTGCTCATGAGCCCTCATCTATGGGCGGCATCCAGGTCGGCAAGGGGCAGCCCAACAAAAACGGCGAAGCGAGTGCTCTGCTTCGCCGTCTGGAGCCCAAGGCGGCGGCCAGCGCCAGCCAGAAACTACGCCACTCCGTTCGCTTACGCAGCCGCAGCCGTTTTGGGGCTGCTCACTCGCAAGCTGGTGCGGTCGAAAAGCGACCGCTCATCCCAGGCCACCAGAATCGGGGCGGCTGTAAAAATAGAGCTGTACATCCCAGAGATAAAACCGACCAGCATCGTCGCCATAAATTGCTGCAGAGTTGCCCCTCCCAACATCAGGATTGCCACGACGATCAAAAAGACGGTGATCTGCGTGCCGATCGACCGGGTCGCCGTTTCAATGATGCTGCGATTGGCCACAACGGCCAGCGACTCGTTGCGGTAACGATGAATGTTTTCACGCAACCGGTCGAAGATGACCACTGTATCGTTGACACTGTAGCCGATCACTGTCAAAATTGCAGTCAATGTCAGTGCATCCAGCTCCCAGCCAGCCACCAGATTCATAATGCTCAGAAACGAAAGCGCAACCAGCGCACGTCATGCACCAGGGCGATCACAGCGGCCACCCCATACCGAAATGGATGGGGTACACTGCGGAAGGCCCAGGCAATATACAACAAAATGAGCAAGGAGGCGGCAATCAAGGCAATCCATGCAGCCTGGCTGACCTCCCGACCTACGGCGGGGCCCAGGCTGCGGTAGGTCAGTTCTTGCGGTTCTCCAAACTGTTCTTCCAAGAGCAGACGAAGCCGCTCTTTTTCAGCAGCATCCACCGGCTTGAACTTGATCTGGGCGGTCGAGTCGTTGTTGACTGTAAAGACCGTCGTGTCGCCGTACCCAGCGTCTACAAAGACCTGGCGCACCGCTGCCGGCTGCACCGCCTGGGGAAAGCTCATTTCCCAGACAGACCCTCCCGTATAGTCAATGCTCAACGGCAGAATCTGTCCACGCGTCGCCCCCGACCAGACCATAAAAAGCAGCGCGGGCAGGATCAAGATCAGCGAAAGCGAAAACCAGATTTTACGTCTCTCAACGATGAAATACATCGCACCCTCTCCAATCTCTCAGTAACCCACGATCGCCCGGGCTGTCTCAGAACGCTGTGAACGGCTGCCTAACAGGATCCGCATGAAGGTCAGTGTCGCCAGATACGCAGTCAACATCGACAAAAGAACACCCAGCCCCAGCGTCAGCGCATACCCTTTGACAATGCTCGCCCCAAACTGGTTGCCAAAGACATAAAGCACCGCACAGCTGATCAAGGTGGTCAGGTTGCTGTCAAAAATCGCCGGCCAGGCACGGCTGAAACCGGCTTCGACCGCCAGACGGGGGGATCGTCCGCTGCGCAACTCTTCACGCAGACGTTCAAAAATCAAAATATTGGCGTCGACCGCCATGCCGACCGAAAGGAGAAACCCGGCAATTCCAGCCAGAGTCAACGTCACCGGCACCAGTTTGTAGATCGCCAGGTTGAGAAGGACATAGAAGATCAGCGCAACGTCGGCCAGCAGGCCTGGCAGCCGATACATCAGGATCATAAACAACAGAACCGCCCCCATGCCGATCAGGCCGGCGATCAGGCTGCTGCGCACCGAATCCTGCCCCAGCGTCGCACTGATCGAACGCACATCCATCACCTTCAACGGCACCGGCAGCGCCCCGTACCGCATCTGAATTGCCAGTGAATTGGCTTCCTGCTCGCCAAACTGGCCGGTGATCACTCCCTGGTCGCGGATGGCCGCCTGGACTGTCGGCGCTGAAAGCACCACGCCGTCCAGGACAATCGCCATCGGCTGGCCAATGTTGGCGCTGGTATAGTTGAAAAACTGCTCGCTGCCACTGCCCGTCAGCTCAAACCCGATCTCCCACATGTTGAACTGATCCTGGCGGGCGATCGCAGTCCGCAGCACGTCGCCGGTCATGACCGTTTCAAAGACCCTCTCGCCATAGGGGGTGGCCAGAGGGTCCGATCCTGCGGCGGCAAGGTATTCCTGCACCGCGCTCGGTTTATTGGTGGTGTTGATGATCATGCCCTGCTGCAGCGCCTGCCCCTGCGGGTCTACAAACTCCAGCTGGCCGGTCGAACGGATCGTCTCGATCGCCTGGTCCGGGTTGTTGACGCCGGGCAGTTCGGCGGTGATCCGGTTCTCCCCCTGGTTTTGGACGACCGCTTCCGAAACCCCCAGGCTGTTGACACGCCGTTCGACGATCAACTTGGCGGTCTCCATGGCCCCTTCCTGCAAGTCTCGTCCTTCGGGGAGATCGGCCTCCAGCATCACCTGGGTGCCCCCCTGCAGATCCAGCCCCAGCTTGAGTTCCAAGGGCGTCGATTGGCCTACACTCTCCGAGCGCACCAGCCACTCAGGATGGGGCACCGGCAGCACGATATACAGGGCCAGGGCCGCCAACACAACGATCAAAGCTAAAGATATCTTGGCGTTACGCATTCACTGACTCCACCCAGATGACAACGACAGCGGTGACGCGCCTTTCCCAAACCTTTGGGGCCCAGAAAACAGCCGCCTTGCCACACCCTCCGTTGCTTGCTGTTGCTTGACAACGTTCGATTTGGCGAAACAAAACCAGATTATTATACGCATGTGTGCGAATCAGCGGCAAATTGTCAGAGAGATGGCTTCACAAACCGCCGCGGATCTGATAGAATCAGAAGTAAGCAGTGTACAGCAAGCCTCCCTTCTGGCCAACGCTGGAGTGCGGAATGGCCCCCATTGAGGGCAAGAAAGGCATTGTGACCATGTCCACTCCCCATGCAGACGTTTCTGTGCTGCCCCCCGTGGCCGGTGCCGACGGCGAAGCCACCCCGTGTGACCCCAAACCGGACATTGAACAGGCCAGCGCGTATCAAGTGGCGCTGGGGCAGCTGGATCGGGTTGCAGCCTTCATGCATCTGGATGAAGGAATCCACCGCTCTCTGCGCAGCTGTCAGCGCGAGCTGATCGTCCATTTTCCGGTACAGATGGATGACGGGCACATTCGCATCTTTACGGGTTTTCGGGTCCACCACAACATGACCAAAGGGCCGACCAAGGGGGGGTTGCGCTACCATCCCAGCGTCACGCTGGACGAATGTCGTGCCCTGGCGATGTGGATGACCTGGAAATGTGCCTTGATGAACCTGCCCTACGGCGGCGCCAAAGGGGGGGTCATCGTCGACCCTGCTGCGCTGAGCCCGCGCGAGCTTGAAAAAATGACCCGCCGCTACGCCACCGAGATCAGCCCCTTCATCGGGCCGGAACGCGACATCCCAGCGCCCGATGTCGGGACCAACGCCCAGGTGATGGCCTGGATCATGGACACCTACTCCATGCATCGTGGCTACTCGGTCCCGGCGATCGTCACCGGAAAACCGGTCCAGATCGGCGGCACCCATGGACGCGAACAGGCGACCGGGCTGGGCGTCACCTACGTCACCCGTGCGCTGCTCAAACAACGCTGCGGGCGCAGCCTGGACGGGGTGACCGTCGCCATCCAAGGGTTCGGCAATGTTGGCAGCTGGACTGCCCGGACGATGTACGAACGCGGCGCGCGCGTGGTCGCCGTCAGCGACAAATCGGGCGGCGTCTACAACGCGCGAGGGCTCGACCCCCGCTATCTGCAGCAGCATCTCAAAGAACATGGCAGCCTGAGCGACTACCCAGGGGCCGATGCGATTTCCAACCAAGAGCTGCTTGCCTTGGCGGTCGACGTCCTGGTCCCAGCAGCCTTGGAGGGCCAGCTCACACGCCAGAATGCCGCCCAGGTGCGAGCCACTGTGGTGGCGGAAGCGGCCAACGGCCCCACCACCCCCGAGGCAGACGAGATCCTGGCCGACAAAGGCGTCCTGGTCATCCCCGACATCATCTGCAACGCCGGCGGCGTCGTGGTCAGCTACTTCGAATGGGTCCAAAGCCTGCAGGCCTTTTTCTGGGACGAGGGCGAAGTCCGCCGCCAGATGGAACGGACCTTGCTCGACAATCTGGAGGTTGCGGTCGGAACGACCACGCGCCACTCTTGTGACCTGCGCACCGCCGCCTATATGATTGCGATCCGGCGCATCGAAGAGGCCCTTTTGCTGCGCGGCTTCTACCCGTAACTTCGCCTTTGGCGGCAGCAGCTGTTATACTCCCTCTCCATGAACGCTGATCTGCGCCGAAAGCTTTTCTATTCGTTGGCAGGCGCCCTGCTGCTCTACGTGGTCCTGGTGCTGTGGAGCGACCTCCAGGAGGTGCAGGGGGCGCTGCACGCCTTTCCCTGGCAGTGGCTGCCCGCAGTGATGGGGCTGGCGCTCTTCAACTACACCATCCGTCTGCTGCGCTGGCAGAGCTGGTTGAAGCTGGTCGGCGTGCGGATCTCGCGCTGGGACAGCAGCCGGATCTTTGGGGTCGGCAGCCTGATGATGATGACGCCAGGCAAAGTGGGCGAACTGCTCAAAGCCTATATGGTCAAAAACATCGACGGCACACCGATGCGGGTGACCGCGCCCATCCTCCTCTCCGAACGCATCATCGACGGCATCGCCATGTTGATCCTGGCCAGCCTCGGGCTGGTGACCTTTCCAGAGCCGCGCGCCCAGCTGGTGGCAGCCCTGCTGCTCGCCAGCTTTGTCGCCGGAATCGTCGTGATCCAGGTTCGCCCGCTGGCGCTTCGCGCCCTGGCCCTGGCCCACCACCTCCCAGGGATCCGCAAAGTTTCCGACCAGCTGTACGCGATCTACGACAGCAGCTATGTCCTGTTCCGCCCCGGCCCGCTGCTCTGGGCGCTGGGAATCGGTCTGTTGGCCTGGGGCACATCGGGGATCGCGTTCGGGATCGTTCTGGTCGGTTTTGGAGCGCCGTTGAGCTGGCAGACTTTTTGGATAGCCATCTTTGTCTTCAACCTGAGCACCGTGATCGGAGCGGTCGTCGCGCTGCCTGGCGGGCTGGGCGGCTTTGAAGGCAGCGCAGTCTTCTGGCTGATCCGGCTCTTTGGCCTGAGCACAGCCTCCGCCACGGCCGCTGCCCTTGTGGTTCGTTTCTGCACCCTCTGGCTCGGTGTCGGGATCGGCTTTGTCAGCTTTTTGCTTTGGAACCACCTGCTGGCGGGCGCCGAGGCTGTCGACCGCAGCAAGCAGCTCCAGCCCCTCCCCGACCGCTAAAGCTGCTCGGTCGCCTGCCCAGAACAATTTGCACGACCACGCTCTTGCGTGTACAGTTTGTGCTGCGGCGATTGGCATGCTCCACCCTTGATGTACCAGAGGTCTCTTTCACAATGCGCAAATGGTTGCTCCGTCTGTTCCTGGCGATAGTCGTTCTGGCAGGAGTCGTTCCGCTGGCAGCGTATTTTTGGCTGCGCACCAGCCTGCCCCTGGTCAGCGG
>JAPLGY010000372.1:0-872 GCA_026389955.1 Caldilinea sp.
ATTGCTTTGGCCTTGGAGCGAACTGAGGATTGCTTCGGGGGGGGAGGCTTGCAGCTGAGAAATCAGCTGGCTGAAGTCGGTGGTGGCGGCGGCGAAGTAAAGCTCCCCGGCGATCTCCAGATTGGCAGCCCGCAGCTGTTCTTTCACGATTGTGTGGATCGCGCGTGAGTAGAGACCTTCGGTTCCAACCAGCACAAAACGCGTTTTGGGTTGCAGTTCTCCGGCTGTCGCATCGCCGTTTGTATTCTGTGTCTCTGTGCCGACCTTTGCAACCGCTGTGTCGTCTTGGCCCAGCAGGTACTGCATGGCCGGGATCACCTGTTGGGCCGGATCTGGGCCCAGATAGAAGACGTTGGGCGAACGCTCGTAGCCTTCGAAGGGGGCGGTGTAAAAGAGCAAGCTGCCAGCCTCTTCGATGGCTGGGAGAATGGCTTTGCGGACATCGCTGGTGGAGCCGCCAAAGATGGCGACGACCTGGTCGGTCTCCAACAGCTTGAGGGTCTTTTCAAGGGCAAGGTCGGCGCTGCCGGTGCTGTCTTCGACGACCGGCTCGACCAGAAAACCAAAAACTCCCCCGGCCGCATTGAGCTCCGCGATCGCCAGAAAGATCGCATCGCGTGTAGACTGTTCACTCACCGCCAGGGGGCCACTCAAATCCAAAAGCAGACCAATTTTGACGGTCTCGCTGACAGCGGCGGCAGCTGCGGACAGACTCATCTGTTGTGCTTCCAAGAAGGTTGCCACCAAAGGGGATTCCGGCCAGCGGGTCTGGCGGTTGTAGCTGATGCCGTCGAGCTGTGCATCTACCAAGATTCGGTCCCGCTGCAGGCTGTTCAGCGCGGCCAGTACCGGGTCGCGAAAATCGGTGTCGG
>JAPLGY010000372.1:885-6026 GCA_026389955.1 Caldilinea sp.
CTATCAGTGTGCTGCCAGCCAGGCTGCTGTTGGTCAGATCGGCGGAGGATAAATTGGCGGCCAGCAGGCTGCTGCCGGCCAGATCGCCGCCTGCCAGGTTGGCTCCCATGAGGATGGTGAGGTTCAGCCACGCTCCGTTGAGCTGGCTGCCCGCCAGCTGAGCGCCGCTCAGGTCGGCGGCGCTCAGCACGGCGCCGCTCAGGTTGGCGTTGAGCATTTGTACGCCGTTCAACTTGGCGCCGCTGAAATTCACTGCATTCAGGTTGGCACCGGTCAAATTGGCGCCGACCAGATCGCTTTGGTTGAGCTGTACGCTGCCCAGAATCGTTTGAGAGAGGTCGACCCCGGTCAGGCTGGCTCCGGTGAGGATGGCACCGCTCAGATTGGCATCCGTCAGGATGGCGCCGCTCAGATTGGCACCCGTCAGGTCGGCGCCGATCAGATTGGCGCTCGTCAGGTCTGCCTCCTGCAGATTGGTGGAGAGCAGGCGTGCGCTGCTCAGGTCGGCACCGGCCAGTTGGGCCTTGCTTAAATTGGCGCGGCTCAAATCGGCCTGCACAAAGACGACGCCGCGCAGATCCATCTGGCGGAAAGTGCGCCCGACAAGATTGGCTTCGGCGCATGCGGGTGCACAGCCGGTGACGCTGGACATCTGATAGTGGAGCCAGCCCAGAGCGCCGCCGATCCCAGCCAACAGAACCAGGCTGACCAGCAGTGCGCGCAGCCCGACTTTGTCGAGATTGACCATCAGGGCAAAGAAAACCAGCGAGAGACAGATCAAAGCCAGCAGAACGACCAGACTCATGGCAACTTCACCTGCCGCTGCCTTCGTCGCGCAGCGGTGGCAGCACGGGCAGCATGGACTGGGTGGCGGTGACCGCAGAGCTCTGGGCAGGGAGCGCTTCAGTCACGACCGTCGTGGCGGTCAAAGCAGCGGTCGCAGTCAGTGGATCGTTCAGTTCGGGCAGCGGCAGAATCAAAGGGGCATTGTTGGGGACCAACATCACTCGAATATTGGGTGACAGCTTGTTGATGTATTCGTAGGTGAGCAGGTCAGGATTTTCGAGCAGGGCGCTGCCGAGCAGGCGGAGGGCCTGCGCCTGCGCTTCCGCTTCCAGCAGCACTGCCTTGGCCTGGGCTTCCGCTTCCAACACCCGGGCTGCTGCCCTGCCTTTCCCCTCCAGTTCGAGCTGTTGGCTGCGCCCTTCTGCTTCCAGGACAATTCTGTCGCGCTCCCCGGTCGCCAGGTTGCGCTTCTGCTGCGCCTCGTATTCTGTGCGCGCCTGCCCTTCCAGCGCGACCTGCTTCTCCTCGACCGCATTGGCGTACTGTTCTGTAAAAGAAATATTGCGCAGCAAAAAGCGGTCGACCAGCAGCCCCTTGGCCGCAAATTCGGTGCGCAGCGCCCGTTCCAAAGCGGTCTCCAAGTCTTGGCGGACCGAGCTGTTCACTTCGCTGGCTCTGAACTGAGAGACCTGCCCGCGGACAAAGCCTTGGATGACCGGGCGGACAAATTCTTCGACGTAGCGCGACTGCCAGTCGATGTGCAAAGTCACCACCTGGGCCGGGTTGATCCGAAAGACGATCGAACAGTCGATTCGGACTTCCTGCCCGTCGCTTGTGCGCGCGCTGATCGAATCGTCCCCCATCACAGCCCCCTCGTTGGGGGTGCCGGACAGAGTATAGGTCTGCCAGGCGACCGGATACTTTATCTCTTGTTCGATGATTGGAAAGAGCAGATGGAAGCCTGCTGACATCGGCAGCGGACGTATCCCGCCCGGCGCGATAAATGAAATCACGACAGCCACCCGCGTAGGATCGATAAAAACAATCGAGGCGCTGGTCAGGCTGATGGCAACGACCAGCAAGAGGGGGAAGAGCACGCGCGCCGAGACCAGGTAGAGCAACGCCAGGGCAATGCCGTCGCGCAGCAGGCTGCGCACAAAAAACACTGCTATGTAAACCAGCAGCAGAATCCAGCTGGCCAGGGTGATATAGTTTAAGACATCGTCGAGATTGATCATGGTTATGGGTGTGCGATGACCAGCAAGGTTGCTGCATGTTGGCGGACACAGCGCATGGCCACCTGGAGGCTCTCTGCATCGAGCGCGCCAAAGCTTTCGTCCAAAATTAAAAGCTGGGGTGCCTGGAGCAGCGCTCGCACCAGATAGATGCGACTTTTTTCGCCGTGTGAGAGCTGCCACCCACCTTCCCCGACGATCTGGTTCAAACCGGCCGGCATCCGGTCGAGCAATTCCCCCAGCCCAGCTTCACGGCAAATTTCTTGGGCCAACTGCAAATCAGCCGAGGTCGGCGGCCAGCAGCGTCCCAACAGCAGGTTGAATGCCAGGCTTCCTGTCAAGACATAGTTTTCATGAAATTGGGGCACGACGACGACCTGACGCCGCCAGGTCGCTGCCCCGACCTTCTGCCAGTCATAGCCGCGCAAAGTAAGATGGCCTGCAACTGGCTGCCGCAGACCGGCCAGAAGTGCAGCCAGCGTTGATTTGCCGCCGCCCGAAGGGCCAGTCAACAGGATCTGCTCGCCCTCTTCGATCCGCAGATGACAGCCTTTCAGGATCGGCTGTGCCCGGTCGCTGTACCGAAAGACGACTGCCTCTGCGGACAACAGGGGAGGGGATGCGCTCTCTGCCGGGTGCCGCGCAGCCCTGTCGGCTGGAGGGGCCGTGGGCAACCCGACCCCTGTCGCGGTCGGGCGCTGCGCTGCAGCAAAAAGCAGCTGGACTTCCTGCCAGGCGCTGCGCACACGCGCCAGGCTCTGGATCCCGGTCGTCAGTGTATCCAACGCCTGCCAGGCCAGCAACATGCCCCCCAAAGCGATCGCCAGCTGGGCAGGCCCAGGGGCCTGTCCAGCCAGGAGCACGACAAAGACAGCCAGGCTGGCGACCACCCAGCTGCGCGCCAGGAGCCCCAGCCGGTTGCCTGCCCGGTCCTCTCGACGTTGCGGCTGCACATAGTGTGCCAACACCCAGTCCTCCTCCGTGTGCCAGTGAACCGGGTCCTCCTGGGCCAGGCGCGTGCGGTGACCTACCATTCGTTCGACCAGGTCCGCCGTCGTCGCTCGGTGGCTGGCAGTAAAGACGGCGTTGGCATGGCTGTACTGCCAGCTTGTGACCGCAAGCAGCAGCAGCACCCCCCCCAACAAAGCCAAAAAGAGCCAGCTGCCAGCTCCCAAACTCAGAATCACCGCCGCAGCCCCGATCTGAAACAGCGCAAGCAACGTGATCAACCCTCCTGCCAGCGTGACCTGCTCGACCAGATCGGCTGCCAGTACACGCCCCAACAGGTGGCCTGCGCCTTGATGGCGAACTTCCTCGGGGTGTAAATTCAGTGCCCCCTGCAACAGACGGCTCTTGAAAATTTCGCCGATTCGCACCGCAATCTGGCGCTGGGCCAGCGAACCCAGCAGCTGAAAAGGGATCGTCGTCAACAGCAGGAGCATCCAGGCCCAGAGCCATGCCCAGGAAAACTCGCCAGCCAGCGCGTCCCGCCCGATCAGCCACCACGCGCCAACCCCCAGCCCCAGCTGGGCTGCATAGCCGGTCAACAGCAGACCCAACCAGCGCGGCACCTGTGCTGTTTTCAACTGCTGATACAACGAGGCCCCTGGCGGCAGACGCAGCACCCAGCCCCCGCGCTGAACTGTCGTGCCCAGCAGCGTCGCCAACAGGGTGTGACGGGCACGGGCCCGTTGCTGCCGCTCCACACCGGCTGCATCCAGCAGCGATTCCACACGCGCCCGCCAGGGGTCCGCCAGGTCTGCCCAAAGAGCGTCTGCCAAAAGCTGAGGGCGGAAACGCTGGATCGAGCGGTCCACCCCAATCAAGTAGATCCAGCGCCTATCCCCACGCAAGAGCACCAGAAAATGAGGGCCCACAGCGCTCTCGGAGATTGACAGCAATGCTGGACCGAGCCCCTGCAAAAGCCGGCGAGCTTCTCCATACGGGCCAGCCACTGCTTCGATTTCGAGCCCCCACCGCCGCGCACTCTCTGCTATCTGTTGGTCAAGGGATCGACGGGGCATTTCTCCCGCCAGACGAGTCTGGATGAAATCTGGGTCGGCATCCGGCAGGGTCCATCCACAGGCCTGCGCCAGAGAGAACACCGCCTCTTCCAGACGATCGGCGGGCCAGGTCAGGGTAGCCAGCATTGCTGCATCGCTGAATTCCTCTGCCCTGGCCGCCATCGGGGCTTAGGAAGCTGCCGTGTTGTCGGGAGCGCTGTTGCCGGGCAGAAGGTTCCCCACTGATTGGGTCAATTTGTCCCACAAAGACTGAGCACTCTGCTGGATTTCTTCCAGGGTGATGCCTGCACGCAGATGCGTGCGTATCGGCAATCCCCCGCTCAAGGTGTCTTGCTCGTGGGCCGGCTGGACGATCTGTTGACGCATGACAAGGACTCCTTATGTTTGTTTTCAGGCCCAAAATATAGGCTGTTCAAGTGAATGCTGACACCGCCAAAGGCGTTTGGACGCCTGCAATGGATGTGTAGATTCATCTGAATATCTTAAGCTGTATCTGCTGGTTTGTCAATCTTGGCCGAAGCACGGGGGTCAGCGGGCCGCAGGGCGCAGCACCACAGAAGCGGTGTCGATCCACTGGCCAGAGACGCGCCAGAGCCACTGGGCAGGTGAAATTCTTTCGACCTCGACTTCGGCGACGAGCCCGCCACTTTTCTCCTGATTGCGGTCGAACCGGGCCATGTTCGACGGCTGCAGCTCTACCAGCATTTGGGTCTCGTCCGGGGAAGCCTGCACCGCTGTCACCCAGGCTGGCATCGCCGCTGTCGTGCTGTCTGGTGCGCGGGCTGGACGCACACGGTCTGAACGCAGCGACCGGACAGTCTGGTCAAAAGGCATCGTCATCGGGGTATCCCGCCTGTAGGGTGTTGCTGAGAAACCATATCGTCAGTGTACCAGGGCAGGATGCCAGCTGACAAAACAAAACGTTCATTCTGTCAGCTGGCCATCTACCATATGCAGCTGCCGCCAATGGCTGCCTCCCCAGAGGTGCTGTTGTGTGGCTGCGTCGGCCTGCCAAAGACGCCGATAATGCGAACTGGATTCGGACAGCAGCCTCTGGGGGGGGCCATCCTCGACACCCGGCCCTCCCTCCCGCACC
>JAPLGY010000580.1 GCA_026389955.1 Caldilinea sp.
ATTTTGGCGGCGTCGACACCTACGCCAACGCTCGAGCCATGGTGCTGCGCGCCTTCGATCTCGGCATCACCCACATCGACCTTGCCAACAACTATGGTCCCCCCCCCGGCTCCGCCGAAGAAAATTTTGGGCGCATCCTGGCCCAGGATCTGCGCCCCTACCGTGACGAGCTGATCATCTCCACCAAAGCCGGGTACTTCATGTGGCCAGGCCCCTACGGCGAATGGGGCTCTCGCAAATCCTTGATCGCCAGCCTCGACCAAAGCCTGAAACGCATGGGGCTGGAGTACGTAGATATTTTTTACAGCCATCGCCCCGACCCCAACACTCCTCTCGAAGAAACCATGCTGGCCCTCGATTACGCTGTCCGCTCCGGACGCGCGCTCTATGTGGGCATCAGCACCTATTCCCCCGAGCAAACGCGCCAGGCGGCTGCCATCCTGCGCGACCTGGGCACCCCCTGCCTGATCCATCAGCCAGCGTTCAGCATGTTCAATCGCTGGATCGAAAATGGCCTGCTCTCCGTTCTACAGGAGGAAGGCATCGGCTGTATCGCCTTCTCCCCGCTGGCCCAAGGACTGCTGACCCACAAATATCTGAGCGGCATCCCGGAAGATTCGCGCGCAGCCAAAACCCACGGCCACTTGCGCAGCGAAGAAGTCAGTGCCAAGCGGGTCGCCCTGGTCCACCGGCTCAACCACTTGGCCCAACAGCGCGGCCAGACGCTGGCCCAGATGGCCATCGCCTGGGTCCTGCGTCACCCCCAGATGACCTCGGCGCTGGTCGGCGCCAGCAAGGTCAGCCAGGTCGAAGACAACGCCGCCGCCGTCCAAAATCTCACCTTCACCGCAGCAGAACTGGAGTCGATCGAAGCGATCCTCCACAGCGACGACGAACCCCCCGTCTGGTAAGAGCTCCATCCGGGTCGGTGCAAAGGGCCCGCCCTCTCTGCACCGACCTTTCTTGTTTTGTGGCCCGGCAGCTCTCCTGCCCGCTCAGTCCCGGTCTTGCAAATTGCTCTTCAGCCACGCCTCAATAAACAGATCGATCTCCCCATCCAACACAGCGGTCGTGTTGCCCGTCTCCACGTCGGTGCGCAGATCTTTGACCATCTGATACGGATGCAGCACATAGCTCCGAATCTGGCTGCCAAAGTTTGCATCGTCGATCTTGCCCTTGAGGCGCGCCCGCTCGGCAGCCCGCTTCTCTTCCGCAATTTCGTAAAGACGCCCCCGCAGCACCCGCATGGCCATTTCACGGTTCTGCGTCTGGCTTCGCTCGTTTTGTGAGGTCACAATCAGCCCTGTCGGCAGGTGACGAATCCGCACTGCCGTCTGGTTTTTCTGCACATTCTGTCCCCCTGCACCGCTGCTGAGAAAAACCTCCACTTCGATCTCTTTGGGGTCAATCTGGATCTCAAGGTTCTCCTCCAGCACCGGCAGGACCTCCACCTTGGCAAAACTGGTGTGCCGCCGGTTGGCAGAGTCAAATGGGCTGAGCCGAACCAGACGATGAACCCCTTTCTCGGCTTTGAGCAACCCATAGGCGTTGACACCGCTAATTTCGACGGTCACACTCTTGATACCAGCCCCTTCGCCTTCGGTCTCGTCTGTGATAAAGGTCTTGAATTTCTGACGCTCGGCCCAGCGCAAGTACATCCGCAGCAACATCTGCGCCCAATCCTGCGCCTCAGTTCCCCCTGCCCCCGCATGGATGCTCAAGATCGCACCAGCGCCGTCGTGCGGGCCACTCATGGCCAGCTCAAACTCGCGCCGATCCAGCTCCGCAGCCAAGACCCCGGCCTCCTCTGTCAGCTCCTCCAACAGCGCACGGTCTTCTTCAGCCATGCCGTACAGGTCAAGCGTGTCCTGGCAACGTCGCCCGATGGTGTCCCACACCTCAATTTTGTCGCGCAACAGGCTGGCTTCTTGCATGATCTTCTGCGCACGCTGAGGATCCTCCCAAAAATCTGCCTGCTGCACCTGCTGGTCTAGCTCGGCCAGACGCATCTTTTTGCCAGGGATGTCAAAGACGCCCCCGGATCGCATCCACCCGCTCGATGATCTGATTCAACCGGCTCTCGAGTTCGCTCATTCTTCTCCCTCTTTCTGGTCCTTGCAGCCTCGTCCCATCCCCCCAACGCTATTCCCCCACCAGACCAGTCACAAACGCCACTGGGTCAAAATA
>JAPLGY010000541.1 GCA_026389955.1 Caldilinea sp.
CGGCAGTGTTCATCCCGGTGGCCGAGCAGACCGGGCTCATTCTTCCGCTGGGCCAATGGGTGCTGGAGGCGGCGTGTGCGCAGTTGGTTGCTTGGAACGACGACTCGCAGACCCAAAAGCTCAGTATTGCGGTCAATGTGAGCGCCCGCCAGTTCCGGCATCCTGATTTTTCTACCCATATTCTGGATTTGTTGCGCACCAGTGGCGCCAACCCGTATCGCCTGAAATTGGAACTTACCGAGAGCCTGCTGCTCACCGATTTTGAAGAGGCTGTGATCAAGATGGGAGAGCTGCGCTCCATCGGCGTGAGTTTCTCCTTGGACGACTTCGGTACCGGGTATTCGTCCCTTGCCTATCTCAAGCGATTGCCCTTGGACCAGCTCAAGATCGATCAGTCGTTTGTGCGCGATGTGCTGACAGACCCCAACGACGCCGCCATCGCCCGGACGATTTTGAACCTGGCCAAGAGCCTGGACCTCGGGGTGGTGGCGGAAGGTGTCGAAACAGCCGGCCAGCGGGATTTCTTGTTGCGAGAGGGTTGCCGGGCCTTCCAGGGGTATTTCTTCGGGCGCCCGGTGCCGGTCGAGCAGTTGCATTTGACGGGGCCGGCATGACCAGCAAATCAACACCCCCTGAGCTGCCGGGTATTGACGCTCTGCAGGCGGAGCTGCGCTCTCTGGAGTTAGTGAGCCGCCGCCAGTACGACATGCTGGAAGCGCTGTTTGCCCAAAGTCCGGCCGCTATCTCGGTGCAGCGCCTGGATGACGGGGCCCTCATCGACGTGAATGCACGCTGGCAGCAACTCACCGGCTACACATGGGAAGAGGCCACCCGCAGCACCTCAGTGTCCCTGGGTTTCTGGCCCGATATTGAGGCACGCAACGCTGCTTTGCGTGAGATGCAAGCCAATCCCATGGCCGGCGGCGTTGAGATCAATTTCCTCACGCGCAATGGCGAGGAGCTCTTGCTGGAATGGCGCGGCTCCATCATGCACATTGCCGGAGAGCCGCATGTGCTGGTGTATCTCTCAGACATCACCGCCCAGCGAATTGCGCAGGAAGCAGTGGCCGAGAGCGAGCAGGCGCTGCAGGATGCCAACGACGAATTGCGCGGGCAGCTGGAACTGTTTGAGGAAACAGAGAGCCTGGCGCAGGCGGGACATTGGATTGTCCCGCAAGGCCAAACCGTTCCGCGATGGTCACGTGGCCTGTTCCGTCTGACCCAGACGCCTTGGACCGAAAAGCTCACTCTGGATAAATCCCGTGTAGGCATTCACCCGGAGGACAAGGAGATCTATCTCGCCGCCCGGGAAGCCATGGACGGCCGATTGCTGGAGTTCCGGTGGATTCGTCGGGATGGCGACGTGCGCTGGGTGCGCAGTCGCATGCACCGCTACCACCGCCAGGACGACAGCTATGTGGACTTCGGGGTCGTGCAGGATTTCACGGAGGAAGCAGAAGCCAAGTTGGTACTGCAGCGCCGGCTCGACGTGATCCAGCGACTGACCAGCCGCTTGCCTGAAATGGTGTTCCAGTTTGAGATGTTCAGCCGGGACAGCGGGCGGTTTTTGTTTGTGAGCGACGCCTGTACCGCCATATTCGGAGTGACGCCGGAAGAGGCCCGTGCAGCGCCGGAAAACGTGTTCAGGCTGATCCATCCGGATGACATCGTGCAGACCCTCAAATCCATGAACGCAGCGGCAGTGGATGGCATGACGTGGGCGCAGGAGTTCCGCATCATCGGCAAGGACGGGCACGTCCGGACTTTGTTCGGCAAAGCCATCACGTACCGGGAGACTGACGGCAAGTACAACGCCTACGGTTCGGTGACCGACATCACTGAACACAAAGCGTCTCTGGCCATTCTGCAGGAGAGTGAAGCCCGTTTCCGGGCGTTGACAGAGCTATCTTCCGACTGGTACTGGGAGCAAGACGCCGAATACCGGTTCACCCGGTTTCATGGCGCGATCCAGGCCGGGCGTAACAAGACGGGTCAACACAGCATTGGCAAAACCCGATGGGAAAACGGCGCACTGAACATGACCGAGGCTGCATGGGCGGCGCACAGAGCGGTACTCGACGCGCGCCAGGAATTCCGTGAGCTGGAGCTGCGGGACAAGGACGAAGAAGGTC
>JAPLGY010000444.1 GCA_026389955.1 Caldilinea sp.
TGACGGTCGGGGGGGCAGAGGTCGGGGGGGGGCGCGGAGTCACTGCCGTCGGCTGGGGTCTTTCCTCGGTCGGCGGCGGGGGGGGCTCGCTGGGGCGCCCGCACGCCGCCAACGACAGGAGGGCAGTGAAGAGAGGAAGTACGAGCCAGCGGTTCATCGTGCAGATCTCCTTGGTGGCTGGGTGGGGGTTGCGTCGCTACTCGCCCCACTGCAGGCGGTGGTCGAAGAGGTTGCTGAGATTGCCTGCCACCGAGCCGACCAGATAGACTTCGCCGCCGCTGCTGGCGACAGCATAGATCTTCCAGCTGCCATCTCGGTTGCTGGCAAAGGCGATCCAGCGACCGTCAGGGCTGACGGTCGGCAGCACATCCAAGGCTGGGTGGTCGGTCAGGCGGATCACCTCGCGCGAGGAGGTGTCGACCCGATAGATTTCGTAGTTGCCGTCGCGTGCGTCGCTCATAAAGGCCACGTAGCTGCCGGTGGGCGACCATTGCGGCCGGTCGTCGGCTGGGGTTGCGGTCAGCTGTCCCAGGTTGCCGCCGCTGCTGTCGCTGGTCCAGAGCCCACAGCGGTTGCCCGACTGGTCGCACCCCCGGTAGACGATCAGGTTCTCGGTGGGGTGCCAGTGGGGCGCTTCGCCGAAGGCCAGGACCTCGGTTCTGCTGTTCTCCTCCGCCCAGGTCACATAGATCCGCCAGCGCCGATCCCCTTCGCGCGTGCTGGCAAAGACCAGCTGGCTTGTCGGTGCCCAGCTGGGAAAGGCATCTTCAGCGTAGTGGGTAAAGCGCAGCTGCAGACCGCTGCCAGGGTCGTAGCTGCTGATCCCAGAGAGGTCGTTGCGGAGGTTGCGGTATGCCAGGCGAGTGCCGTCGCCCCGCAGCGCAGGCTGGGCCGCATCCTGCAGCAGCTGCTGCGAGGTGCCTGTCTTGACCGACAGCACCAGAATCTGGCTGCGCCCCGAAACCGAGTCGTCGGCAGAGTAGTAGAGCTGGCCGGTGGTCGGCCCGCCGCTGGTGTTCAGCGCCGGTGCCGGGCCGCTTGTCGGCATGCCTGTCAGCAGGTCTGCGGCCCCGTCTGGCGCAGCTGGGCCTGTCCGCTGGCATTGGGTCTGGGCCGCATCACGCTTGGTCACCACCGTGGGGGTCGAGGCCATCATCAGCGCTTCGTTGTACTCGTCCTGGGCCAGACACCACGCCTCATCGCTGGCCAGGCTGTCGGCGTAGCCGACGTGCGCCTGATGCAGCCGATCGGCAACATCCCGGTAGTCCGGATCCAGGCTGTACAAATCCTGCAGTTTGCGGATGCGGAGCCCCCATTCGACTCCGTCAGCGGCGAGCACATCCAGATATTGGGTGATCAGCTGGCGCTCCTGCACCACCGTGCTCTCCTCGGGGCGCAGCGTCAGCGCCTTGTCGTACCAGGCGAGTGCCCCTTCGAGATCGTCGACGTTGTCTTTTTCCAACGCCAGATTGATGTAGGTGGTGAAGAGCATCTCGGCGACCGCACTGCTCTGGTAGGTCGGGTTCTGCTGCTGCAATTGCAGCAGCAGGGTCAGCACCTCCTGCCAGCGTCCGGCCCGCGCCGCGCGCTGGGCATTTTCCCAGTCGGTCGCCAGTGCGCCAGGCGTCGCTGCGGCCAGCGGAGAGGCAGGAGACGTGGCGGTAGGCTGCGGGGGCGGTGCTGTGGCGAGAGCGGCGGGCTCGGGCGTGCGAGCCGCAAGGAGCTGCTGGATCGCCTGCTGGGCAAGCAGGTTGTCGGCGTCGAGCAGCAGGATCTGCTGATATTCGTCGAGTGCAGCCTCCAGGTTGCCCTCAGCCTGCAGGTCGATGGTCTGCTGCAAGGCGATCCCGATTCGTTGGCGACGTTGGAGCTCTACCTGTTCCTGGCCAGCACGGATCCCCAGAACCACCGAAAACACTAAAATTGCAACGGCCAGCACCGTGGTTGCACCGATGATCCACCACGCCCAGCTCGGAAAACGCACTTCTCGCCTCATGTCTTGACTACCCGCTGTCCTGTCTGTACACACTGCTTGACCTTGGAAACGCCAGTTTGCCCAGGGGTAGTTCCTTGATGCGCAGCAGCACCCAGTTTTTTATTATACACCCACTGCCTGCCAGATCAGAACTCTTGGAATCAGCACCCGGCAGGGACTCAGGGCCCGCAGATCTCTCCCGCCCCAGGTGCCGACGGAGAGCAGACATGCGGTCACAGACCGCACCGAATCCCCCTTCGCACGGCTGTGCTGAGCAGACGCTTTGCTGTGGGACGCTGCCCAACACCTGCCCCCATCGTGAAGTGGACCCCCTCCGATCCAGGACATTGGCAGGTTGTTGGGCCAGTGATACAATCGAACCATTACAGTGGTGTAAAAATCAGTCGGTGCCTGGGTGCAGGGCAACCCTGCACCTGCCAAGGAGTGGGGGGGGCTGTGTCGCGTTGGTTGTCTGGAACGGTGACTCTTGTCTTGTTGGGCGGATTGGTGGCACTGGCTGCCTTGACTTTGTACAGTCAGCCAGATGTGCTGCTGCTGCCGCCTACCCAGCCCCCCCCAGCTGCGCCGACCCCAGCTGCGCCGACCCCGGCTGCGCCGACCCTGGCTGCGCCGACCCTGGCTGCGCCGACCCTGGCTGCGCCGACCCTGGCTGCGCCGACCCTGGCTGCGCCGACCCTGGCTGCGCCGACCCCGGCTGCGCCGACCCCGGCTGCGGCTGCAGCAGGGGAGGTGCCGGACCCCGGCCAGGGCATGGCCCAGACCGGCGACCTGCCGGAGAAGAGAACGGTGCGCCCCTTGGCCTGGGCCGCAGTCACCGACGGCAACTGGATGAATAACGCAGTTGTGGCGGGGGAGACCCTCTGGATAGCCAGCGACGGCGGCGCGCTGGCCTGGCCGCAGGGCGAGCCGCAGCCCACCCTGTTCACTGTTTTGGAGGGGCTGAGTGCCAATCGGCTGACCGCCGTAGTGAACTGCGAACTGCCCGGCTGGGGGGTGGTCTTTGGCAGCTCGGACGGCCTGCAGATCTGGGAGCCCGAACGTCGAGGGTGGCGCTCGCTCCACAGCCGCAGCGGGGAGTTGAGCGACGACACGGTCACAGCGCTGGCCTGCGACGCTGCGACCGGCCAGCTGGCTGTCGGCTATGCCCGCCAGGGAATCGATCTGTTCGACGCCGCTGCCGGCGAATGGCGCCATCTGGACCGCAGCAGCGGGCTGGCCTCCAACAACGTGCGTGCGCTGGCGCTGGCTGGCCAGGCAGTCTGGGTTGTCGCCGACGACGGCATCACTGTGGCGGCAGGAATGGATTCAACCTTCTACAACAGCAGCAACAGCCCGCTGGAGAGCAACCGGGTCGGCAGCATCGTCGTCGACCCGGCCGGCACAGTCTGGCTGGGCGGCGATGGGGTCCTTTACGCTGTGGCTGGGGAGGACTGGACGGTCTATCGCACTGCGGAGATCGACGACCGTTTTTTTCCTGACCGCCTGATCAGCGGGCTGGCTGTCGCCGCCGACGGGGAGCTTTGGCTGGGGGACAGCGAGGGACGCCTCTGCCGTTTTGACCCGGCGGTGGGCCGCTGCAGCGCAGGTGTTTTTCTGCCCGACACCGTGGACAGCAGCTCACCGCAGCTGCTGTTGACCAGCCTGACCGTCGCCGCCGATGAGCAGCTCTATGTCACCACGGCCGGGGCGGGTCTCTTTCGGTACGACGGGCGCAGTTGGGCGCAGCTTTCTGTGGCAGAAAGCGCCCTTTACGGCAACGCGGTCGGTGCTGCCACCGTAAGCCCGGCGGGCGCTCTCTGGGTCGCCACCCAGGCAGGAATTCAGCAGCTGGACCCGGCTGGCCGGGCAGTGCCTGTGCTCCTGCCACCCAGCGGGCTCGATCCGGCGACGCTCCAGGTGCTGTATGAGGCCCGCAACGGGGCGCTGTGGGCTGGGGGTGCAGGGGCGGGCGTATGGGATGGCCAGGCATGGAGACGTTTCACCGCTGAAGAGGGGCTGGCTGGCAGCCGTGTGCAGGCGATCGCCGAAGACGCGCTTGGACGCATCTGGCTGGGGACAGAGACAGGCATCAGCATCTGGAACGGCGTCCGCTTTGTCAACCTGACCCGCTCGACCGGCCTGCCGGTGGCGGATATTCGGGCACTGCTGGCAGACGAAGAAAGTGTCTGGATCGGCAGCGCCGGCGGCGGGCTCTATCGCTTTGCCCAAAATCAGATCGAAGTGTTTACAGTTGAAAACATGGGGCTGCCCAGCGACACGATCACCGCGCTGGGCAAAGATGCCGACGGCCGGCTCTATGTCGGGACCCTGGCGGGGCTGGTCGAGTGGGGGACAGATGGGCTGGCCGTTGCCCTGGCTGAGCACCCTGTCACCCAGATCGCTGCCACTGCGCATGCTCTTTGGGTGGGCACAGCCGACGCCGGACTTTTCTACGCAGACGGGGCTGGCTGGCAGCAGGAGAACCCGGACGGCCTCTTGCCGTTCGGACGGGTGGTCGTCCTGGCAGCAGCCCAGGAGAGCCTGTGGGTTGGGGGGGCCAGCGGCGGTCTGCTCCGCCTTCCATTGAGTGCAGAGGAGGAATCCAACGATGTTCGTTCGACAGCAAAAAGGGCTGACCTTTGACGATGTGCTGCTCGTCCCGCGGCGTTCTTCGATCCGATCGCGCGGGGATGTCGATGTCTCGACGTGGCTGACCCGCCAGCTGCGCCTGGCCATCCCGGTGTTGAGCGCCAATATGGATACAGTGACCGAGTGGCGAATGGCCGTTTCGATGGCGCGCAGCGGTGGGCTCGGGGTGCTGCACCGCTTCATGACGGTCGAACAACAGGCTCGCCAGGTGGCCCGGGTCAAACGGGCCCAGGGTCTGATGGTGGAAAATCCATACACGATCGCCGCTCAGGCGACGATCGCCCAGGCTGAGAAGCTGATGGATCAACACGATGTCGGGGGGCTGATCGTCGTCGACGAACAGACCCGGCTGGTGGGGCTGATCACCCGGCGGGATATTTTGCTGGCGCCGGAAGAGCTGCAGCACGTGGCGCAGGTGATGACGCCGGCCGACCACATTGTCTCGGCGGCCCCTTCGGTCACCTCGGCGGAGGCGCGTGAAATTTTGTACGAACACCGTCTGGAAAAATTGCCGGTGGTCGACCGCGAGGGGGCTGTCGTCGGGCTGATCACCTCGCGCGATGTCGTGCGGGTCGAGCAGCACCTGCCCGCCAGCACCGACAGCCGGGGTCGGCTGCTGGTCGGCGCTGCGATCGGGGTGGGAAACGCCGAGCTGGCGCGTGCCGAGGTGCTGCTGGAGGCGGGAGCTGACCTGCTGGTGCTCGACATCGCGCATGGCCATGCCGACCACTGTATCGACATGGTCAAAACGCTGCGCCAGAATTTTCCCTCTGCCCAGATCGTGGCCGGAAATGTGGCCACTGCCGAAGGAGCCCGCGACCTCGCCGAGGCAGGCGCGGATGCCATCAAGGTCGGCATCGGCCCGGGCTCGATCTGCACCACGCGCATTGTGACCGGTTTCGGCGTCCCGCAGCTGACTGCCATCCAAAATGCGGTGCAGGGGCTGCAGGAGGCTGGGCTGACAATCCCCGTGATCGCAGATGGGGGAATCAAGACGTCGGGCGACATGGTCAAGGCGCTGGCTGCCGGGGCCAGCGTGGTCATGATCGGCGGGCTCTTTGCTGGCTGCGAGGAGGCCCCCGGCTCGCCTGTGCTGCGCGACGGCCAGAAGGTCAAGGTCGTGCGTGGCATGGCCTCGCTGGGGGCTGCCATCGGCCGCCGTGCCACCGAAAAAACAGACGACGAGAGCGCCGAAGAACAGGAAGATTGGGACAAGGTCGTGCCAGAGGGGGTCGAGGCGGTGGTTCCCTACCGCGGCGAGGTCGCCGACATCCTGCACCAACTGGTCGGCGGGCTGCGGTCCGGGCTCAGCTACGGCGGTGCCCATACCCTGGAAGAATTGCAGCGCACGGCAGAGTTTATCGAGATCACCAGCGCCGGCGTGCGCGAGAGTGGATCGCACGACGTGCGCCGGATTTGAACGCCGCAGGGCGTCTGGGAGACCCCCGACGCTGTCAAGCCGCTGGCCGTTGGGGTCGCTGACCGGCAGCCATCAGAAAGGAAAGAGAGAGCATGGAGCGCAAAGCAAAACGCCGAACCGCTGAACCAGCCCCTGCGGAGCCCCTGTCCGCCGAGGAACCGGCTGCAGCCCCGGTCTGGCCCCAGGCCACCCTGGCGGAGACAGAGATCGCAGCCGTGGTGGGCGGCTATCACAGCGCCCCTTACACGGTGCTTGGCCCCCAACGGGTGCCCCAGAAGGGGGGAGACCTGCTGGTGGTGCGCGTGTTCCGACCGCTCGACCGGCAGGTTGTCCTCTGGGAGCTTGAAAGCGGGCGGCGCACCCCGATGCAGGCGGTGCACGCTGGGGGGATTTTCGAAGCCAGGTTCCCACGCCGCAAAAGCGTGGAGGCGTACCGGCTGGTGGTGACCGGGGGGGATGGCCAGGAGTACGAGCTGGAAGACCCCTACCGCTTCCCGCTGCTCTTTCCTGAACTGGACCTCTATCTGCACGGAGAGGGCAATTTCTTGGAAAGCTACGAACGCTTCGGCGCCCACCGCCGCACCGTCGAGGGGGTCGAGGGGGTTCATTTTGCGGTCTGGGCTCCCAACGCGCTGCGGGTCGGCGTCGTTGGTCCCTTCAACGGCTGGGACAACCGGGTCAATGCCATGCAGCGCCGCGGGGAAAGCGGCGTCTGGGAGACCTTCATCCCCAATCTGCCCCAAGGCACCCACTACAAATATGCCATCAAGTCGCGCCAGCTGGGCTATGAGGTCGACAAGGCCGACCCCTATGGCTTTTATTGCGAGTTTCGCCCCACAACTGATACCCGGATCTGGGATCTGGACTGCTATTGCTGGCAGGACCAGGCGTGGATGGAGATGCGGGCGGCCCGCCAGGCGCACGACCAGCCGCTGAGCATCTACGAGGTGCACCTGGGCAGCTGGCGGCGGGGGGCTGACGGCGAATTCCTCAACTACCGGGAGCTGGCCCACCAGCTGGTCGACTACGTCCAGGAGATGGGATACACCCATCTCGAGCTGCTGCCGATCACCGAGCACCCCTTCGATGGCTCCTGGGGCTACCAGGTGACTGGCTGGTATGCCCCCACCAGCCGCTTCGGGCGCAACGAGGTGCGCAACTTTTTGCTGAGCAATGCCCTCTTCTGGCTCAAAAAATACCACCTGGATGGGCTGCGTGTCGACGCGGTCGCCTCCATGCTCTACCTGGACTACAGCCGCCAGCCCGGCGAGTGGGTGCCCAATCCGTACGGCGGCCGCGAAAATCTGGAGGCGATCGAATTTCTGCGCCGTTTCAACGAGCTCGTGCACGAACAGGTGCCGGGCGCAATCACCGCCGCCGAGGAAAGCACCTCCTGGCCGATGGTCACCCGCCCTGTCTATATGGGCGGGCTCGGTTTTGACTACAAATGGAACATGGGGTGGATGCACGATACCCTGAGCTACATGGCCAAGGACCCGATCTACCGACGCTATCACCAGAACGAGATCACCTTCAGCCTGATCTATGCCTTCCACGAGCATTTCATCCTGCCCCTCAGCCACGACGAGGTGGTCCACCTCAAAAAGTCGATGCTGGACAAGATGCCCGGCGACGGCTGGCAGAAGTACGCCAACCTGCGCGCCCTCTACGCCTACATGTACGGCCATCCGGGCAAAAAATTGCTCTTTATGGGCTGCGAGTTTGGCCAGTGGAGCGAGTGGAGTGAAGCACGCAGCCTCGACTGGCAGCTGCTCCAGTGGCCCAGCCATCAGCAGCTGCAGCGGTTTGTGCGGGATCTCAACCGCATCTACCGCCACGAGCCGGCCCTCTATACGATCGACCACAGCTGGGAGGGCTTTCAGTGGATCGACTACACGGACGCCGAACAGTCTGTGCTCAGCTTTTTGCGCCGTTCGACAGACCCGCGCGAGACTTTGGTCTTTGTCTGCAACCTCACCCCCGTGGTGCGCAGTTCCTATCGGGTCGGCCTGCCCCACGACGGGCTCTACCAAGAGCTGATCAACAGCGACTGGACAATCTACGGCGGCAGCGGCGTCGCCAACCCCGGGTTGATCCAGGCCCAGCGCCAGCCCTGGCAGAGCTGCCCGTTTTCTGTGCCGCTGCGGCTGCCGCCGCTGGGCACGTTGGTGCTCAAACGGGTGACCGCTGCCGAGCCGCGCGCGTAACAGCGCCCCGGGCAGGTCAGCGGTCGGCGACTGCCAGCTGGGCGATGTGCTGGCCGATGCTCAACGAGGCGGTGGCCGCCGGCGACGGCGCGTTGAGCACATGGGTCATGCGATAGCCGCTTACGATGGAAAAATCGTCGACCAACCGGCCGTCGGGCCCAAGCGCCTGGGCGCGCACACCGGCCCCAGCAGGCTGCAGGTGGGCAAGCTCCACAGCGGGCACCAGCACCCGCAGCGCCCGCCAAAAGGCCGCCCGGCTGGCCGAACGATAAAATTCCCCAAGCCCGGTCTGCCAGTAGCGGCGGGCCAGCTTCCAAAAACCGGCGTAGCCAAAGATGTCGAACAGGTCGCGGGCTGCCAGCCGAGATTTGGTGTACCCTTCCCGATGAAAGGCCAGCACCGCATTGGGCCCTGCTTCAATGGCGCCCCCAATTTTGCGGGTGAAATGCACCCCCAAAAAGGGAAAGTTGAGGTTGGGCACCGGATAGATCAGCGCCTTGACCAGAGGGCGCGCCTCCGGGGCCAGCTCGTAGTACTCCCCCCGAAATGGAACGATACGGACCCCAGGCTCCACCCCGCACAGGCGCGCCACCCGGTCTGCCTGCAGCCCGGCACAGGTGATCAGATGGCCGCAGGTGACGGTCTCCTCGGTGGCCGAGATCAGGGTCAGCTGCCGGGGCTGGCGGCGGACAGCTGCCAGCCGCCAGCCGGTGCGCAGCTCGCCGCCAGCCTCGCACAGCCGACGGGCGTAGGCAGCTGCCACCTGGTTGTAGTCGACGATCCCGGTCTCGGCGATCCAGAGGCCGGCGACGCCAGCAACGTGGGGCTCGTACTCGGCCAACTGCTCGCCCGCCAGAACGACGGGCGAAAGCCGGTTGGCGGTGGCGCGCTCTGTCAACAGGGCCAGCTGACCCCGCTCTGACGCCTGCGTGGCCACGATCAGCTTGCCACACCGCTCGTGGGCAATCCCCTCCTCCGCACAAAATGCATAGAGCGCCTCCCGGCCCGCAGTGCAGAGCTGGGCCTTGAGCGAACCAGGGCGGTAGTAGACCCCAGAGTGGATCACGCCGCTGTTGTGCCCTGTCTGATGGGCTGCCACCCTGGGTTCAGCCTCCAGGATCGCCAGCGAACGCACCCCCTGCTGGAGCAGGGCCAGCCCGGTCGCCAGCCCGACAATTCCTCCCCCTACGATCGCATACTCCACATGCATCGGAACACCTCTTCTGGCTGTGAATGCGAACAATCCCTGGCCGGCCAGTATAGCACACCGCCCGGCCGATGGGAACCGGGGCCGCTGCACGGCCACAGACGGCTGTGAAGGGGGGCCCCTGCCTGTCCCCAATTGACAGTGTCCGTCGGCTGTGCTATTCTAACAATCAATCCTCACGGACGATGCTGGTGACGCGCGTCAACAGCGGTCGTTTGCAGTGTGTCTGGCAGCCGTATCAAATCTGTTTTGTACCCAATCCATCCAGGAGGACCCATCCGATGAGACGCCTGTTTGTACTGTTTGTCACCCTGCTGGCGCTGGCCGCCTGTTTGCCCGCAGCGCCCCAGCCTGCGGCAGACCCACCTGCGCTGTCGACCGCAGCGACCCCGCAGGCGGTGATGGCGGCCCAGGCCTGGCGGCAGACCGACGCCTACCGCCCCCTGCCAGAGACGGCCAGCCTGGTGCTGGTCAAAGGTGGGCAGGAAAATGCGGGTCTGATGCCAGAAGGAGAGTCGATCGAGGAGAACCGGGCGCTGCGCTACATCGAAGAGACGCTCAATGTCGACATAAGCTTTGGTTGGGTAGTGCCCAGCGACAGCTACAGCGATAAGCTCAACCTCTCGATTGCCAGCGGCGATATTCCCGACGTGATGATCGTCGACGCGCTGCAGCTGCAGCAGCTGGCTGAGGCCGGCGCGCTCGAAGACCTGACCCCGTACGTCGAGCAGTATGCTTCCGCCGATCTGCTGGCCAACTGGGAACAGACCGGCGGCGTGGCGCTGGCAGCGGCCACGATCGACGGCGAGATTTTGGGGATCCCCAATGTACAGCCGCAGGCAGATGCGCCGATCATCGCCTGGGTTCGTCAAGACTGGCTGGACAAGCTGGGACTGCAAGGGCCGCAGACGGTCGACGACGTCGAAGCGATCGCTCGGGCGTTTGTGGAGCAGGACCCGGACGGCAACGGTGCGGCCGACACCTACGGGCTGACCGGTACACTCAACCCGGTCGGTGTGCCCAGCAACCTGCATGGGTTTGATGCGATCTTCAACGCCTACGGCGCATTCCCAGAAATCTTCTACCGAGACGAGGCCGGGCAGATCCACTACGGGTCGGTCCAGCCGCAGACCAAAGAGGCGCTGGGGCGGCTGGCAGCGCTCTACCAGGCCGGGTTGATCGACCCTGAGTTTGCCACCAAAGACACCGACAAATCCAACGAACTCGTGGTCAGCGGCCGCAGCGGGCTGATGATGGGGCCCTGGTGGCTGCCCTGGTGGCCCCTGGCCGACTCGGTCAGCAGCGACCCCAACGCCGACTGGCAGCCCTATCCGCTTGTCGACCAGGCGGGTGAGCACTCTTTCGCCATGGGGGGCTATACCTACAGCTTTGTGGTCGTCAAGAAGGGCTACCCGCACCCGGAACTGGCGGTCAAGATCCTCAACGTGCAAAACGACCTCAGCTATGGCCTCAACGATGCGCCGCAATTCTATCCCAACTTCAACGAAATCTGGACCCTGCTCTTCCCGGTCCCCTTCCTGATCGAGCAGCCCTATGTCGTGGAACGCATGGGGCGGGAATACCAGCAGGCCCTGGAGGGCAGCCTGGACCCGACGACCTTCAACGAAGCGATGCAGATCGAATACGACCAGATCCAGCAGGACCTTGCCGCACCCCGCAGCAACCCCTCCAACTGGGCGGTGCGCATGGCCCGGCTGGACGCGGCTCTGCTGCTGGCAGAAGGCTACAACGAGGTGCGCACCGACCCGGTGGCAGCCCGAGTCTTTCCGACCGACCCGAACTGGCCGGCGCTGCAGAAGCTGGAGGACGAAGTCTTCCTGCAGATTATCACTGGGGCTCGGCCGCTCGACGATTTTGACCGTTTTGTCGAAGAGTGGAAGAGCAACGGCGGCACCGACCTGCTGGCCAAGATGAACTCCTAGCAAGGGTGGGGGGCTGGTACGCCAGCCCCCCACCTCTGGATGCAGAGACCTGCCATGTTCAAGGATACCGACCGGTTTGCCTACTGGCTGATGGTGTTGCCGGGCCTGCTGCTGCTGCTGGCCTTCACCTTTGTTCCGCTCGCCTACTCGGCCATCGCCTTTCAGAAGTTCAACCCGGCGCTGGGACTGCAGGGTTCTCCTTGGGTGGGGCTGGACAATCTTTTGTACATGTTCGGCCTGCGCGATGCGCGCCAGGTGTTGGCCAACACGGTCTTCATTGCTGCCATGAAGATAGGCTTGGTGCTGCTCACCGCAGTCTCCTTTGCTCTGCTGCTCAATGAGGTGCGTTTTTTGAGGGTCAGGCGGGCGATCCAGACCATGGTCTACCTGCCCCATTTCCTCTCTTGGGTCATCCTGGCCGGCATTTTGCGCACGATTCTGGCGCGCGACGGGCTGGTCAACGATCTTCTGGGCTACTTCGGGGTGGCCCCGGTCTATTTTCTCGGCCAGCCTGCGGTTTTTCCCTGGGTGATCGTCCTGAGCGATGTCTGGAAGGAATTCGGGTTTGAGGCGATCGTCTATCTGGCCGCCCTGACCGGGATCGACCCGACCCTCTACGAGGTGGCCGAGCTGGACGGCGCCACCCGGCTGCAGAAGATGCGCTACGTTTCGCTGCCGGCCATCGCCCCGGTCATCGTGCTGGTCGCCTGCCTGAGCATCGGCAACGTCCTCAACGCCGGCTTCGACCAGATCTTCAACTTGTACAGCCCGATTGTCTATTCGAGCGGCGACATCCTCGACACCTATGTCTACCGCATCGGGCTGATTCAGGGCCAGTACAGCCTGGGCACTGCGGTCGGGCTCTTCAAGACCGTGGTGGCGTTGGGGCTGATTGGCATCTCCTACTGGGCGGCCAGCCGCTACGCCAACTACCGAATTTTTTAGGAGGCCGCATGGTTGTGGCGCGTTCTTTCACCGACCGCATGGTTGACTGGCTGATCGCCGTGCTGCTGCTGGCAGTCGGGGTGACCACGCTGCTGCCGCTCTTCAACACGCTGGCGATCTCGCTCAGCGACAAGGCGGCGGTCAGCGGCGGAGAGGTCGGTTTTTGGCCGGTGGGGTTTACGCTGAACTCCTACGACTACATCCTGCGCGACGAAAAATTCTGGCGTGCCTTCGGGGTCTCGCTGCTGCGGGTCGGGCTCGGAGGAGCACTCAATTTTGGGTTGGCGGTGCTCACCGCCTTTCCCCTCTCGCGCAGCGTGCGGGCATTTCCAGAGCGCAACCTGTTGATGTGGGTCTTTGTGTTCGGCATGATTTTGAATGTCGGGATTGTGCCTTGGTACCTGACCATCAGCAGCTATGGGCTGATCGACAGCCTCTGGGCGCTGGTGCTGCCCGGTGCAGTGCCGATCTGGAACGTGGTCATTCTGATGAATTTTTTCCGCAGCCTCCCGCGCGAGCTGGACGAGGCCGCCCGCATCGACGGTGCCAACCCTTGGCAGCTGCTCTGGCAGATCTACCTGCCCACGTCGCTGCCGGCGCTGGCGACGATCACGTTGTTCAGCCTGGTGGGCCACTGGAACTCTTTTTTTGACGGGCTGATCCTGATGAACAACCCGGACAACTACCCGCTGCAGACCTACATCCAGCAGCTGGTGATTGCGGACCGACCTGCGCTGCACGGCGGGCAGGCCCAGCTGATGGCCCTGCTCTCCAACAACACCCTCAACGCCGCCAAACTGTTTGTGGCGATCCTGCCCATCCTGCTGGTCTACCCACTGCTGCAGCGCTATTTTGTGCGCGGGATTTTGCTGGGCGCAGTCAAGGAGTGATTTCGCCGTCTGTTTCCCATCGCTCGCTCCCACCACAGGTTTTCTGGGTGGTTTGGCCTGTGGTGGAATTTTTGGGGCGAGTATAAAAAACGTGGACAACACCAAGTTGTGCTTTGGGCAGGCGCTGCCGCAGCCGACCAGAGCAAGATCGACCTGGCGGTGCAACAGATTGAGGCCTTCACACCACCACAGGCAACGCACACCCATGAGTTTGTGGACAGTTGGTACCACTGTACACAGGTGCGGAAGGCGGCTTTTAGAGAAGGCAAAGGCCAGCAAGGTCGAGCTCTTTACCTCAGAGTCCGTCATTGCCGAGGTAGTGTTCGTTTTGTCGTCCAAACGATTGTATAACCTCTCTCACCAGGACATCCGCTGGATCATAGCTGGAAGCCGCTGCTGGCGAACCAGGGGGGGCTGTTACGATCTGCCGGCGCAAGCGGCGTATCACACAGAGTTCGCGTGATGTTCAAGCGTTGGGCCGCAGCGCATGCACAATATGTGTTTGCCGCCAAGGAGAAGAACAAAATGGAAGTAGCGCTGTCGTTGTTTGTCGTGGTAGGGGCTACAGGGGTCGTCTTGAACCTCAGCCGTTTTGCGAACAAGTCACCGTTTTCCATAAGCAGCTTGGAATACATCAACACCCAATCGAAATATCAGGTTCTCTTGTTGGGTGTCGCCCTGCTTGTCCTGTTCGTACTTTATTTTGTGAATGCAGCCAATTTCTCTGCGTTCCTGGCACCGGGCAATCTCGCGGCTCCTGCTAAAAAATTTTCGTGGCTGGGAATCTCGGAAGGTGAGTCGTGGCTGGGTCTTGGTCTCAGTCTGACATTTTTTGTCACGCTCGCCACATCTACTTTCATTTATTTAAAGTTCCGCAAATCTGTCGGTGGTCTGAAGAAATTGGTGCCCTTTTTGCCCTGGGTGTTGCTGTTTTCCCTCTCCAACGCCTTCTCGGAAGAGGTCATTTACCGTCTTGGAGTGATAGTGCCGCTCGTAGGTGCCATCGATACAAATTATATCCTTGTCGTGTCCGCCGTCGCTTTCGGCGTTCCCCACCTTCGTGGCATGCCCAACGGTATTGTGGGCGCATTGATGGCTGGTCTGTTGGGGTGGTTGCTGGCGAAATCAGTCGTGGAAACAAACGGCATCTTCTGGGCATGGTTCATACACTTCCTGCAAGACGTCGTTATCTTCTCTGCCTTCGTTTTGGCAGCGGCTGACAAATCGCTCCACCCAGCCTCAGGGGAGCGTCACGACCGACACGAATGACAATTTTGTCCTCAACTTCAACGGCACTTCTTCAGCCACCCCGCATGTTGCGGCCGCAGCAGCCTTGGTTCTTTCCGTAGCGCCTGACTTGAGTGAGAAAGATGTGTCGTCAAGCAGACTGTTTGCGTATTTCAGACCACTTGTACTGGCTCACGGTCGTCGCTTCCAGGGCGACCTGAACCTTGAAGTCTGCCCTTACTGTCGTCGTTGCTTGCCGATTTCCCACGCCCTCGCATGTGCTTCTCTGAGTATACCTTTTCACGTAGCTCATGGGTTAGTTTTTGGGGTCAAGTATAACTAACGAAGGACGCGCCAGCGATGATCCCAGCCATTGCCCAAGCGCACTGCTCCGGTCTCGGTGATCAGGATGTCCTCGTTGATCCCTGTTCCCCAGGCGACCGACGGTGTAACTCTGCGTTTGGGGTGATACGAAAAAGTCATCCCAGCCTGCAGGACCCAATCCTGTGACTGCCCCCAAGGCGTCTGGGCGGCATGCCAGGGACGTTCAATGGTATCCATGCCCTGGCCGTGAAAATCAAAGGCGACCGTTGGCTCGCCCAACCTCCAGCCATGATCGACCATCGTCGCCGCAAAGGTCTCTGCCAGTTCGCTCAAGCGAACGCCAGGTTTGGCCTGGCGGCAGATCGCAGCAAACGCGACCAGTTCGCTCTCCATCAACCTGATTTCGAGATCCGTCGGTGTACGGTATGCACAATTGACCGTGATCTCCGACCAGTGGCCACTCTCGCCGCAAATTTCCATGTGAAAGCGGACAATGTCATCACAGCGCACTGGACAGTCCAGCGGCGGGTTGATGTCACCGGGCGTTTCGCCCACAAAGACGAGGATGTCGCGGGCACCGCCGGCCAGGGCGACCCGGCTTGCCTCGGCAGCCAGCTCCCGCTGTGACCTGCCAGGCTCCAACACGGCGACAAAACGCTCCATGGCCGTTTTGGAAAGCGTCCACAAGTCGCCGATCTGGCTGATTTCGAGCGGGCTGCGCACGGCGCGCACTTGGTCGAGCAGATCGTCGGCGCTGACAAAATCCACCGACGGCAGCCCTTGGCGCAGAATCTCGTAGTTGCCCACCGACAGAATATGGCGCAGCCCGGCAATGCCAACCTTGCCGGCAACCATTCCTTTGGCGTGCATCTTCTCCACCACGCGCGGGGCCAGATAGACGTCGCCATCGCACTCGGTCACCCAGCCGCGTGCCGCGATCTTTTCGGCGACCGCATAGCTCGACAAGACCAAAAATGGCTCGTCATCGCTGGGAATACAGAGCAGACCGTCGTGCCCCCAGAGGTGGAAGTCGGTGAAATAGCGCAGATAGCCGCGCCCTGTCCACCAATGACCTTTCCCCGCAACCAGCAGCGCATCCAGGCCTGCATCGCGCATGGCTGCACGTGTGCGCAGCAAGCGCTGGTCCCGCTCGCTCAACGTCGCCTGCAGGCCCATGGTCACTTCGTCCTTCTCACACAGCGGCGAATCGCATCCAGATGCATTTCTTCTGCACGCATCTGAATGTCGACGCCATAGGTGGCGGCCGCCTCTGCGATGCTGACATAGCCGAGCACCACATCCTCGAAGACCTGGGCCGGATCGCGCTGGCGCGGATCGCCAAAACCGCCACCGCCGGGAACGCGCAGCACCACTTCCTCCCCCGGTTTCCACTCGATCGGTCGAAACCGAGTCAGCACTTCGCCGTTGAGCAGCACTTCGGCTGCTCGACCAAAGCCGCCGCCAGCCAACCCAGGTGCAGGATATCGAATCAGGTCAGGGCGGATCGTGAGCATGACCGGTTTGGCCGCAATCGAGTGCAAAATGATCTCTTGCCCAGGCCCGCCGCGCCGTTCACCCGCCCCGCCCGAGTCGGTGATCATCGCCTTGCGCGTCATGATGACCGGGCACTTGCGTTCAATGATCTCGGTGGGCGTCACGGTGCTGTTATGCGGATAGGCGGCCGGCAGCAGGCCGTCGGCCATTTTGGTGGCACCCAGGCCGCCGTGGGGCAACATGTGCACAGCGTAGCGCCCATAGAGTTCATCCTCCCCGACAATGTGGAAAGGAAAGATGCCGCCCGCCGCAGCGATCACTTCGTCACCCAACAGCGGGGCAAGCGCACCAAAGATCAACGGTGGAATGTGTTTGATCACCTTGGCCCGCGCCTTGACCGGCGCTGGAAAGGTGCAGTTCACAATCGACCCCTCGGGCGCGGTGATGTGGATGGGGCGCACCAGACCATCATTGTTGGGGATGCGTGGGGCCAGCATCGCCTTGATCGGGTAGACAGCGGTGGCGTAGCTGATGTTAAAGGCGGCGTTGATGGCCGAATGCCACTGCTGGGGCGAACTGCCGGCAAAGTCCATAGACATCTCGCCGCCCCGAATTTCAATGCGCACCTTGAGCGTAAACGGCTCCAGATACCCATCCGCCGTTATCTCGTACTCAGAAACGCCATCGGGCAATGCACCGATGGCCGCGCGCAGCGCCAGCTCGGATTTGCCCTGGATCGCCTCCGACAGGGCAACAATATCATCCAGCTCGTAGTCGTCAAGAAACTCACGCAGCCGTTTGATGCCGATCTGGTGGGTGCCGACGATCGCATGCAAGTCGCCGAGCACCATGTCGGGCACCCGACAGTTGGCAGCAATAAATTCTTCGATGATCGGTGCGACCTTGCCTTCGACATAAAACTTGTTGGGCATCAGCCGCGTGCCTTCGATAAACATATCCGACGCTTCGAGATCGCCCAGGTGGCCGCCCACATCCGAAACATGCGCCACCGTGCCTAAAAACGCTACCAGCTTGCCCTTGTGGAAGACTGGCGAGACCAGATTGTAATCGGGCAAATGGGTGCTGCCGATCCACGGGTCATTGGTGGCAAGGACATCCCCCTCCTTGAGCGTATGCGGCGGAAATTTCTTGAGCATGTCGCGCGTCGTGCGCGGCAGCATGGTGCAGAACTGAGGTGGACTCCACTGCGCCTGCGCCAACCCGGCGCCGGCTGCGTCCATCAAGGCACAGCCAAAATCGTGGCTTTCACCGACGATGGTGGAAAACGAGGTGCGGATCACCGCATTGTCAATCTCATCGGCGATCGCGACCAGGCGTTGCCATTGAATTTCGAGGCTGATCGGATCAAGGGCTGCCGTTTTAGGTTGATTCATAGCCATAGTCATCCTTTGCCGCTTGTCTGGTGATGTAACCCATCTCTAAGTCATAGGCAATCCGCGCCGGATCGCGTTCGCTGGCCGTGCCAAAACCCGCGCCGCCTGGCATTCTCAACTCGACCTCGTCGCCCGGCTTGAATTCGATGGGCGGAAACCGTGTGATCAACTCACCGTTGATGTGCACTGTGCCCACCCGGCCCGGTCGACCGCCGTTCATGGGCGGCGGTTCACAGAACATTTTGTCCGGACGCACACGCAACGACATGGGCCCATCGGCAATGCTGCGCATTTTAATCGTCTGGCTGATGCCCCCGCGCATTCGGCCCGGCCCGGCAGAGTCAGGCAGAAACTCCTTGCAGAGCAGCAAAACTGGCGCCTGGATCTCCATGATT
>JAPLGY010000117.1 GCA_026389955.1 Caldilinea sp.
AACGAACTGTCAGCGGCTGGCCGATCGGCCAGCACTGTCTGGCCGCAGGTCGAACCCACAAAGGGGGCACTCCGTCAGAGCCAGCCGGTGACCTTCACGGCGACAGTCACCGAGTCAGCGGTCACCTTGCCGACAGCTGCCGAACTGACAGACACCTTGCCGATCACTCTTTCCGGGGGGATCACCCCGAGCCTCGGGCAGATTTTGCCGGCGCCCACAACGCTGTCGGTGACGATATCAACGACTGCGTCGCCCGCGGTGCCCGGGGGAACTGACTCTGCCCTGGACGAACAGTACAGCGAAATTTTGGCCGGCACCATCATCGCCAATCGCTCCGAGGTTTCGATCCGGTTTTTTGTGGAAGGTCAGACCTATGAGGTGGCCCCGTTGCGTTCGGTCGGGATCGCACTGCCGCGCGAAACGGCTGTCCTCAACTTGTTCAACTGTGAGGCTGCCAGAAGCGAGCGAGAGGCTGGCTGCTTCTGGGATCCCTACCTGGTGACGCGCGATGGGTTTTATGAAGTGTTGATCAGCCCGCAGCTGGGTGCTGACGTGGTGATTGCGCTGCGGGCAGCGATCGCTCCTCCCGCCAACCAAATCTGGATTCAGAATCGCACCGGCGAACGTGAAAGCGTCATTGTCAACAACGAACTGTACGAAATTGCGCCGGCTGCGGTTCAAGAATTTTCCGTAGAACTGGAGGGCCCGGTGATTGTGCAGCTGCGTTCGTGCATCGGCACCGCAGAGCGGACGGTCTGTGAGTGGGTTCCACAGGGTGTGGAGGCGGGATTTTACTACGGTTTGGTCCATCTGCTGACCCCTGGCCCCCAGAACACCCAGCTGACCAGTGTGATGCTGCAGGGGATTCTTGCCAGCAGCGGCGAGACAATTCAGCTGCCACCCCAGGCTGTCTGCCGGCTGCGCGTGCCTACCTTGAATGTGCGCAGCGGGCCCGGTCTGGAATTTCCGATCATCGCCAAGATCCGCAGTGTCGACAACCAGCCGGGATCGGTGGTGGTGGTGGCGTTTGACGAGACCAAAAGCTGGATGCAAGTGACCGAGCGGGTGGCGCAGGAGGGCTGGGTGACGGCGAACCCAGAATTTATTGTCTGCGAAGGTCCGCTGGCAGAATTGCCCGTGCTCGGGCAGCCGGCGGCTGCTGCTGCGCAGCCCGAGCCCACTGCGGCTCCCCCCACCCCCGAGCCCATCGCGGCCGCACCGCCCCCTGCGACCGACGTTCCTGCCGCACTGCCCCCTGCGACCGACGTTCCTGCCGCACCGCCCCCTGCGACCGACGTTCCTGCTGCACCGCCTCCTGCTGCCGTCGAAGTGGCAGAGCCAACTGCGCTGCCTTCCCCCGAAGTCGTGGAAGTGCTCCCCCCCCCGGTCCCCGATGGACTGGCACGGCTGATCGTCAACAACGGCTTTGATCAGGTCGTCCGCTTCACATTGGATTTGCGCTATCGCCCTGAAGGCGACCACCCTGCCAGCGAGTGGGATCTGGAACCAGGTGCTTCGGCAACAATTCTGGTCTACCCGGGTACCGTGGCGTTTTCGGTCAGCTCAGCCTGGCGCGGTCTTTCGGGAAATGCAGAGCTGTTGATGGAAAACCAAGAGGAACGCTCTATCTGGCTCTATTTTGTCCCCGACCCGGGCGAGGAAAATCGTTGGATTTTGCAGTATTGAACCGCAGGTTGCTTTAAGGTTTCAGGGCGTAACGCAGGTAAAGCTCGCGGGTGATTTCGTCGGCAGACAATGTGAAAATTGCCTCTGGACCCGCAGGCTGTTGTTGGAGGTCGAGCAGTTGTATCCGCCATTCGCCCGACTGGGGTTCGACAAAGATCACGCTGAAGTTGGTGAAGCGGGTGTAGGGGCTGGCTTCGGCACGGGTCTGTTCGGGCAGACCTGCCCAGGAGACTTCGTCGACGACGAGCGGCATCCCCTGATGGAGGACACGCAGCGTGTAGCCGGACAGGCCAAACTCGGCAGGCGAGTAGATGTAGGCATAGATCCGCACGACATTCGGGGCCAGCGAGGTGGTCGGGAATTTGACAGCCTCTTCGAGCAGAAAAGGGTACCCTGACTCAGGAGGAAGGGTGGCTTCAGGGGCTGGCAACGGGGTGGGCGTCT
>JAPLGY010000778.1 GCA_026389955.1 Caldilinea sp.
TGGATCTCTGCTCGGCGGAAGCGCCGGCCCTGTATGCGTTGTCGAACGAGCACCAGGCGGCGTGTTTCTGGCATACCCCGCGTTTTGCCAACGGCCGCCCTGACTGGATCGAGGCGGGCCAGGTCGCCCACGACGGGGGGAGTGCGGCGGGTCTGTCTGCTGTGCAGGAAAAATAAGAGAACGCCTTGTCTGGAGGAGAAGAGCATGTTGAGGTTGAGTACATTTTCGATCGCGGCCCGCTGTGTGCGCACGGGCATGATGGGCGTGGCGGTTTCGACCGCCGTGCCGGGCGTCGGCAGCCTGTGTCCCTTTCCCAGAGCGGGGGTGGGGGCCATCGCCACCCAGTCGTGGGTCAACCCGTATCTGGGCATCGACGGGCTGGCGCTGCTTGCCCAGGGGCTGAGCGCTCAGGAGACATTGGACACGCTGATTGCCGGCGACCCTGGGCGCGACGACCGGCAGGTGGGGGTTGTCGACAACCAGGGGCGGAGTGCGGCGTGGACCGGGCCGGCCTGTGTTCCTTGGTGCGGGCACATCACCGGCAGCGACTTCGCTGCGCAGGGCAACATGCTGGTCGGTGCGCCGACCGTCGAGGCGATGGCCGATGCGTTTGCCCGGGCGGCTGCGCTTGAGCTGCCGGAGCGCCTGCTGGTGGCGCTGGAGGCAGGCCAGGCGGCGGGCGGCGACAAGCGCGGCAAGCAGTCTGCCGCCCTCAAGGTCATGGACACGGAAGAGTATCCCTACTGTGAGCTGCGGGTCGACGAACACCACCATCCGGTGGCTGAACTGCGGCGCGTCTTTGAGGTCGCGCGTCACCAGCTGCTGCCCTTCATGCGCGGGCTGCCGAGCCGCCGCAGCCCGCTGGGGGGCCTTGGCCAGGAGGTGACCGAGATGCTGCTCACCCCCCCTCCCTTTCGGCCGGGCGGCGGCGGCTCCGCCTGAGCCGACGCAGCGCGACAGGCGTGAAGGGGAGAAATAAGACATTTGCACACCACAGGCCAGCTTTTTGGGAAAGCTGGCCTGTGGTGTAGAAGTGAGCAATGGGAAACATTGGGTTGATGGAACAAACGCAGCAGTTTTTGGATTTGGCTGTGCCTGGCAGCCAAGATATAGATGCAAAGGTGCGCCACCTAATCGAAGCTGGGCATCTGCGTAAAGAGTGCGATCGGCGGTATCGTCACCATGAAACGCCAACTGCGAGAACTGCGCAGCTTGAATTGTAAATTCTAGTTGTCAAATGGTTCTTGCGCACTTTTGGTGATTCCGGTTCAAGTGTCCTGCAGAGACACTGCTTTGCGTTACTTGTGACTACTGCTCACAGATAGCATCACAGCGACAACGACACCAATTTCGGCAGATGGTCTGCGGATCACCACTTACTTAGTTCGAGGCGGATCGGTTTCAATCCCTCATATGGGTTGTACGCCCTACGGGCCAGGCTGGTCAGCGTCAGCCGGGCCATGTCGACCAGTTTCAATCCCTCATATGGGTTGCATGCCCTACGGGCTCCTGCTGCAAGTGCAGCAGGTTGACGGCAACGAGGTTTCAATCCCTCATATGGGTTGCATGCCCTACGGGCAATGGGTCCGCGGCGCAAGCCGCTCGTTTGCACTGTTTCAATCCCTCATATGGGTTGCATGCCCTACGGGCCCGGAGTGGGGCGAAGCAAATATCTGGATGGCGATAGTTTCAATCCCTCATATGGGTTGCATGCCCTACGGGCCACGGGAGGGACAAATGA
>JAPLGY010000573.1 GCA_026389955.1 Caldilinea sp.
CAACGTGTTTCGCGGCTCAGACGCCACACTTGTTCTGGCAGTAGACGACAACGAGACGCAGGAGGGCGCGCTGGCCGACGCCCTGATCAGTGAGTACGAACTGGCAAGCGTCGTGGCACGCTTGCAACAGGTGCAGATCAAGGTCGAGAACGATGTGCACCCGTACCATGAGATCGGCAAGCGCTTCGCTACCGAGCTGCGTCCCGGCAATATCAACGTTTCCGGCTTTGCACAACGCGCACACGTCAACGGCGCACTCTTACGCCTGCTGCTGGGAGATGGCGCCGCCAGCCCACCGCCAAGTGAAGCCATGGCCCAGCCCACCTTCAACATGGTGATCAATCTCAACAATCCAGCCGCCACAGGCAGCAACAACAAACTCGTGCTCTTTGGCGTGAAGTTCGACAGTTGGAATTTTGCTCTGCCAGAAGATGACTTCGTGATGGAATCGGTCAGCTTCAAAGCGCTGCGGATCAGCAGCGAAGAAACGAGCAGCTAGACGCTGTGGCGACTGATTTTCAAGCGACACCCGAAGATCTGCTGGCCGGCGCCAGCATCACATTCGAAATTGTGCTGCCAGCCGACCTGCTGCAGCGTGGCACCGCCGATCTCACTGTGCAGCTGCGCCCAGTAACGATCGGAGCATTCCAGCTCATTATGAAAGCGGCGCGCCAGGATGATGGATTGATCCCGCTCCTGCTTATCAAAGAGTCGCTGGTGCAACCAACGCTCTCGTTGGAGCAGATCAAGCAGCTGCCTTTAGGACTGGTCAACTTCCTGATCGCACGCATTCGTGAGATCAGCGGACTGAGTGAAAAAAAAAGCAATTGAACCTGGCAACACCTACACCACTCATCCAGGCAAGTTACCGTCTGGCACGTGCCTTTGGCTGGACGCCACAAGTGGTGCAGGCGCTGACGATGGCCCAAATTGCAATCTATCTCGAGCTATTGGATCAAGAAACGAATGGTTGATTCACAGGTGCGTGCTGCACTGACCAATCTGGGCGCCGATGTGCGCACCGACTTCTACTATACATTGACCGCATGGCAGAACAACTGGCTGTTGCCCGCCCTCCCCGGCGATTGGCTGGCCACGGATCACCTGGTGGCAGAGGTGGAGTCTATGCAGGCACCGCTCGACGGCCTGCTTGACCTGCAACGCTTTCTCACGGCAGGTTTTCTACCCAGTGCGAATACGCCACACGCAGAGTCTATCCCTGCTGCAGCGGCAGATCGCACAACCTCTGTGCCATTTGCGGCGTCTGCGGCACCAACAGTTCGCACAGCCACAGCCGCTGTGCCCGCTGCACCGGGGCGCGCCACAAGCGCTGCTCCCGCAGGGGAGCAGGCCGCGTATCTGCTGCCATCTCCCGACAGCCGAACACGGAGCCGAACAGGGGGTGCTGCTGCGCCAGTCAACATGCATCCCCCAACAACCTCCCCCTCGGTGGCGCCTTCACAACGGCCGCCCACACCAGGGCGAGCGTGGGCCACTCCGCCCAGCGCATCAATGCTGCCGCCTGACTCCAGCCGGCAGAGCACGCCTGTGCCAGACACAATGCATGGCAGTGGGCTACGCACGCCGGCACACCAAAAGTCGTCGTCTGGTGCCCCCCTGCAAGTGCAGGCAGGCGACTCCAGAGAGGCTGGCGAGCTGTTCTCATGGCCTGCAT
>JAPLGY010000651.1 GCA_026389955.1 Caldilinea sp.
CGTAGAAGAGTTTGGACGAAGCGAAAGCGTACAGGAGGCCTCCCAGCGCGGCGGCGGCGACCCAGCTGTGGGAGGGGGAGGGAGCCAGCCACCGGCGTTGGTCGAGGACCAGCAGAAAGGCCCCGAGTGCGCTCAGCACGAACGAGGAGAGCAGAAGCAGGTTGTTGGCCACGGTCAGAGAGAGGCCGAGCTGGAGCGGCAGGCTCAGAAGTCCGTTGAGGGGTGTCAGAGTATAGAAGGCCAGGTTGATCTGGATCGGGTGGAACATCCAGCCGACGTGAAAAATATCTGGATTGGCCTGGTTGACCAGCCTTTCTCGGATCCACCAGAGATTCCAGGCCAGGGCGGGGTTGTCGATGCCGTCGCCGGCGCTGTGTGTCGTCCAGTGGGCAGCCAGCGGCCAGGTCAGTCCGAGGGCCAGGAGGAGAGCGACCCCGAGCAGGCCCAGCGAAGGGCGAAGGCGGCAGGCAAGCAGCGTGCGCATCGCAGATCAGCGGGCAGCTGGGGTGGCTGTGGGTGCAGGTTCTGCCGAGGGGGGAGGCGGCAGCTGCATCTGCAGCTGTTGCAGCAGGAACCCATAGCGCATCTTGCTGATCACGGTCAGCTGAGGGTTATCGGTTTCGGCGAGGCGGGCGGCCTGGTCGAAGGCGTCGAGTGCGGCGTTGAGGTCGCCCCGTGCTTCGGCGAGATTGCCGAGCAAAAAATAGACCTGGGGCTCCTGGGGTTGCCGGCGCAGGGCCTGCTCGGCTGCCTCCGCTGCGCCGTCGAGGTTGCCGGCGCGCAGGCGTTTGTTGCCGAGCAGCAGGTAGAACTGGGGTTCGCGGTCGCCGAGCTGGGCACGTGTCTGCTGTTGGTACCGCAGTGCGGCGGCGTTGTCTCCAGCCTGTTCGGCCAGCACCGCTGCCCACAGCAGGGTTTCGACATCGGTCGAATGGTCTGTCAGGGCGGTTGTGGCGGTGGTGCGCGCGGCCAGCCACTCCTGGGCGTCGACCTGGCGTTCGATCGTGTTCAGGGTATCGAGCAGAGCGAGGGTTGCCGGGTCGGGGGCCAGCCAGGTGCGGTAGCTCCAGGTCACACCCAATGCCAAGACTGCGGCGGCTGCCAGCCAGCGCAGCAACCGGCGCAGCGAGCGGCGGCGTCGGTCTGCGACCTGCCGGTCCAGCTGCCACCAGAAAGCGTGGCTGGCGGGTGACTGCCGGCGCAGCGCGGCAAATCCACCGTTGCGGTTGGCCAGCCGGACGAGCTGCTGGCTGCGCAGCAAAATTTTTTCCTGCAGGTCGGCCCAGCGCACCTGTTCGGTGCGGAGGAGGGGATCTGCGTCGTCGGCTGCGGTCGTGAGCAGGGCGAGGGTGGCTTCGATCTGGTCCAACATCAGCAGATAGTCGGCCAGGTGGGCGGCCGCCAGCGTGGGCAGCTGGCGTTCGGCGCTGTCCAGCAGTCTGCGCAGATCGGCGTACGGGGTGGTGAAGTGTGACTCGACAGCGTGGGCCATGGTCAGTCGTCGTCCTCCTCGCCGTCGTCGTCGAGCTGGCTTGGGGCCTGTCCGGCCAGATCTTCCTCTTCGCGCTGAATTTCTCGGAAGACACGGTTGAGCCCCGATTTGATCTG
>JAPLGY010000025.1:0-1707 GCA_026389955.1 Caldilinea sp.
CCGGGTGCCCCCTCCAATATCCTTGGCTGCCATAGCCAGCAGTCGGCCAGCTGAAGTTGCCAGAACCGGCCAGCGCACCCGGAGGCCGGGAAACCGAATAGGCAGTCGAACTTCCACCAGCGACCGGGGCCACATAGGGCTTGGTGCCGCCCGGCACCACAATTTCTTTGCCGATCGGCAAGGTCGCCTCGGCACTCGCCATCCCGTTCAACGCATACTGGACAATCGCCTCTATGTCTGTCGAATATTTGTCAGCAATGCTGGACAGCGTATCCCCCCGCTTGACAACGTGCAGCACACCGTCGAGCGGCAAGATACGCAGCTGATCCCCGATCTTGAGCAGATCAGGGTTCTGTTCGATCAGCGAATTCGACCACATCAAGGTCTCGGGGTCCAGCCCAAACTTTTCAGCAATCCCCAAAACAGTGTCGCCGGACTTCACCGTGTAGTAGCGGATTTCGGGCACTGCGGCTTCCGGGAGCACCCCCTGCGAGATCGCAGCCTGAGAGCTCTGTTCGGCAAAATTCAAAACCAGGTTCGGCCGCAGCGAGTCGTTCTCAAAGTCGCTGGCCAGCGACTTTGCCTGCACCCCCGCCATGCTGGCAAATCCAGACACCAACTGCGCACCCGGCGTCGGCTCAAAACGCAGCTGCCAGTCCGGCAGGGAGATCTGGCTCAGCAGCAAAACAACCGCCGCAATCAACAACACCGCAACATGCCCTGCCAGCCTCAGGGGGGTCACCTGGTCAGTCAACAGCTGACGCACAGCACCCGCAGTTCCCACCGTCGCCTGATCCAACGCCTCTGCAACACCTTGCAGCCAGGGATTGGAAACTTCGTGGGATTTCGGTGGAACAATTCGCACATTGGAGGAGAGAGAAGAAGGGTGCTCTGATGTTTGGAGCTCGTTGGACTCTGGACGGCGACGGTCGATCGGATGGGTCGACGAAGTGCTTCGCACAGGAGTGTCGCCAAATCCAACCTTGGCATCTTGTGTCATACGAACAATCTCCAGATGAGCTGGTTCCCGCCAAGAGAAGGACCATCCAAAAAAATGTGGGTTTTCCCCATACAGACGTCCTCACATACCGCTGAACACAGCTGACGAAATTTGTCTTTGAACACGAACTATCCAGCACATCCCACCAACCCCTTGAAAACCACAACTGCTGTTGATAATAGCATACAGCAGAGTGCTTGCCAAGTGTACAAACTGCTTTTCCCCCACCCAACAAAACGATCCCGGCACTTTGTACCGGGATCGTCGTTGAATCGTAGGTTTTTCGTACACAAAAAAAGGCGCATCGATCTAGCGCTTGGTCAACGTTTCCAAGAATTCCCGGTTGTCACGGGTTCGGCTCATCCGTTCAATGATCGGCAAAATGGCCTCACCGCCACCGCCCATCGCATCGATCATACGGCGCAAGGTGTAAACCTTGGAGAGGGTCTCCGCGTCCAGAAGCTTCTCTTCTGCACGCGTGCCGCTGCGCTCGATGTCGAACGCTGGAAAAATCCGCCGTTCAGCCAGCTTCCGGCTCAGATGGAGTTCCATATTGCCGGTCCCTTTGAACTCTTCGTAGATCACATCGTCCATCCGGCTGCCAGTGTCGACCAGACAGGTAGCGATCACCGTCAAACTGCCCCCCTCTTCAAGGTTGCGTGCAGCACCAAAAAAATGTTTGGGGGGATAGAGGGCGGCCGGGTCAA
>JAPLGY010000025.1:1721-11372 GCA_026389955.1 Caldilinea sp.
GTCAATGCCACCAGAGAGCGTACGTCCAGATGGTGGGACCGTCAGGTTGTAGGCGCGCGACAGGCGGGTGATGCTGTCCAGCAAAATGACCACGTCGCGTCGGCCTTCCACCAGCCGTTTTGCCCGTTCAAGCGCCATTTCAGCGACACGCACATGGTTTTGTACAGGCTCGTCGAAAGTGCTGCTCACAACCTCGGCCTCGACAGAACGGTCCATGTCGGTGACTTCCTCCGGGCGCTCGCCGATCAGGACAACCATCAGATGGATATTTTTGTAATTGGAGGTGATCCCATTGGCAACCCGCTTCAACACGGTGGTCTTCCCAGCCTTCGGGGGGCTGACAATCAGACCACGCTGGCCCCGCCCGATGGGAGAAAGCAGGTCGATCATACGGGTCGAAATGACGTTCGGGCGGGTCTCCAACAAGATCTGTTCGTTGGGAAAGATCGGGGTCATCTTCTCAAAGACAGGACGCTTCTTGGCTTCCTCCGGATCCAGGCCGTTGACCGCTTCGACTTTCAACAACCCATGATACTTTTCTGTGTCTTTGGGAGGGCGCACCTGGCCGATCACCAGATCGCCGGTCCGCAGCCCAAACCGTCGAATCTGACTCTGGCTCACATAGACATCTTCCGGCCCCGGCAACAGATGGTCGCTCCGCAAAAATCCAATATTTTCCTGCACAATCTCCAAAATACCCCCGCCAAAAATAAACCCAGCCTGCTCCGCGTTGGCACGCAACAGGCGCATCACCAGGTCATATTTCTTCAGACGGGTGTAGCCAGTCACATTGGCCGAGCGAGCAATGTCGCGCAGCTCCTCCAGGTTTAAATCTTCCAACTGACCAATCGTCATTTGTTCCAGGGGAATGCTCTCATCCAGCATATCCAATCATCCTTCTATCCCGTAATTGTCTGCGGGTGATAACACCCGAAAAATTGTATGCAAACTCAACGGATACCAGCCCAAACTGGTTCCAATTGAGGATGGCGCACTGAAGGTCAGCCGATTCCCGATGCAACACTGCTCTGTTCCTGCCAATAGGGAACTGCCCTCTTCGACTTCTCAAGCAGCAGCGACCAGTTCGGCCTGCAGATAAGCGTGCAGCAACTCACTGTTGCTGGTGGGAGTAAACAAGTCTTTCCTTGTGGACAACAGGCGTTGTAGATGGTTAGGGATTTGTTGAAAGGAAAGTGGAAAAGCCCTGTAACAGATTGTATCCCTAATCTATACAGATAGTATAGCAGAGGATGGCTGTCAAGTCAACTCATCCGAACAACATTTGTCGCTCTTCTTTGGGAAATTTTTACAAAACAGCCCTGCTGCAGAGAAGAAATTCTTGGGGAAATTCAATTTCCTCTCTGCGGCTCCAGACACATCCAGCCAGGCCCTGCTACCATTCCCATAGGCCGCCTACATCGCGCAACGTCTCAGCGTCTACCAGTTTGATGCGACGATAGCCCAGCTCAACCAGCCCCTGGCGCTTGAAATCACGCAAGATGGCACTCACCGTCTCGCGGTAGGTGCCCAAATGGTCGGCCAACGCTTGATGGCTGACCCCTTTGATCACACCGCTGTCATCTTGGTCCAAGTCGATCAACAGCGCTGCCAGACGCTCAGGCAATTTTTTGTAAGCGACATCTTCCAGGTTGTTTTCGACCTGCATCAGCCGCACACCGTAGGTCTGCAACATTCCCCACCCCAAAATCGGGTACTGCATCGTCATGTTGCGCGCCTCGCTGTTTGGGATCATCCAGACCAGGCAGTCCTCTGCCGCTTCGGCAAATACGTTCGGGTCTCTGAAGCTGTCCAGCGCACCTTCGCCAAAAATCGCTCCCGGCTCTAGGGTGGCGATTACCAAACGACGCCCTTCGCTGTTGGTGCAAAGCAGATTGGCTTTGCCAGCCATCAACACATACATGCGCGACACCATTGCCTCCACCGAGGCGATCAGCTGTCCACGCTCCACCCGCCGAGTCGTAATTACTTTGTCGAATGCCGGGTCTTCTTCACGCAGAGCGGTCAGCATCTGAGGAACACTGGCCACACGCCCCCCCAACGCAGTCGATGGCGCAGCCATCGCTGGGGCAACAAACGAAATGCTCTGAGGTTCACGCAGGCTGGTTTTCATGGTTGTCTCCCTTATTCCTTGACTACGCTGGTTCCACATGGGTCGGTTGCTGGCTGCGCCTCAGATAATTGCTCGACATTTTCTGGACATTTTATCTTCGAGCCCTTTACATGCCTTTTTCAAAGCCTGTAAAAGGGAAAAATCTGATGCAAAACCTTTGCAATTATTTAACCATACTTTTGCGCCGTTGTCTAGCCCCAAAACATGAGATTTTTCTCATCAAAGGGCCAGCCGCCGATCGTACGTTTCTTGTCGAAGCGTAGTCTACCAACCTATGATTAAACAGTGATTGGAAAATTGTTGGAGATTTGTTAGCAAACAAGCGCGTGTGCGAAGAACACGGAAAACAATGCAACGCATGTTCTTGCTGGCACATAATGTACCACAGCGCCATCTAGGTGAGCGGGATCGGCCACCACTGCAAAACGATCTGCCAGCGATCCAGTTGGGTCGGCGTCAAAGCGTGGCATGGCAGCTGCAGCGGCCCACTCGGACGCGCAGCCAGCCCGGCGACCAGCTCCAGAATGGCTTGCTGCGTCTCTTCTGCTGTCTTTGTCAGCCGCATCGCAGCAGTAGCCCCTGCCCTGAACAGTTCGCTGTCCTCGTCGTAAGGCTCCACTGCGCTGTCGAAACGTTGACGCAGATGCCCTTCACTCACTCGCTTCAGCGCATCCGCAAAAATTTCTACCACGGCCGCTTCGCCCGTGCGCACCGCCAGAGCCGCTGCACGGCTGAAACAGTAGTCGCCAGCCAGGATCGTGCTCCCCAGCAGGGTCAGGTTCGGGGCAGTCGGCTTGGATGAGCTGCCTACCCGCATGTGGACCGCCAGCGCACGGTGCAGCATCTCCAAAGCGGCAGCCAGCGCAACCCGCTGCTCGCACAGCCGTGGACTGTCTTCCTCGGCCATCCCAGCAGCCAACACGATGGCCGCCCGCCGCAGGCTGCTGCCCGCCTGTGCTGCCACCAGCTGGCTGAAGGGAGGAAACAGATCCGAGACGGCAGCGTGCAGCAGCTGGTCAACCTGCGCCAGCTCCGCCTCAAATGCCTGCTGGGCAGCCTCCCGCTCCACGATATACACCCCCCCCATCGTCAGCCTGCTCGCACGACCCGGCGGAAGGGAAAGTCGGCCAACAGATCGCCGATACTCTCCACAGCCTCGACAGCAGTTGCACCCAGATAGACACCCGCAATTTCATCGCGCAGTTCAGGACGCAGGTTGAAGGCACGTCCGCCATATCCAATCATCGGACGCGGCGGGTCGAGATTGGCCAGCATCTCACACAAAGACTGCAGCTTGTTCGCAGCCTCTACAGTCGTCGCACTGAAAAGCAACAGCTCCGGCTTAACCAGTTTCGTCTCGGCCACCAGATCTTCTCCCGGCAGATCCTGGCCAAGGTAACGAACTGTGTAACCGACACGGCGCAAATAGATCGAAAGCAGCATCGCTCCAATTTCGTGCTGCTCGCCCGGAGCGCAGCCAACCCAGATCAGCGGTGTGTTCGTCGCATTGGGCACCGTACGCAACAAAGCGGCCAGCCGCTGAATCAAATAGTTGGTGGCGTAGTGCTCGCGGGTGACACTCAAAAGACCTCGATGCCACCGATCCCCAATTTCGACCAGAACCGGCATGATCACCTCTTCGCCCACCTGCTCGATCGAGTAGAGGGCAAAGGCATGCGCCAGAACCGCCTCGGCCCCATCCTCTTGGTAGGCCAGCAGCGCGTGCAGCAGACGCTGCTGCAGCACCGAAACGTTCGCAAGCTCCAGTGACCTCTGAGGCCGGGCACTCTCTAACCCTCCCATCGGCTCCGGCAACGCAGGTGCCTGACTGGCAGTCGGGGCAAGGTCGATCAGATTTTGCAGCCAGGTGACCGCCTGGCTGATCGCCATGCCCGCATCGACCTGCATCTTCAGCCAGCGGATGATCGCAACATCCCGATCCGAATAGAGCCGGTACCCGCTTTCTGAACGCTGCGGCTGGCACATGTTGTAGCGCCTTTCCCAGGCACGCAACGTGCTGGGGCTGATGTTCGTCGACTGCACCACAGCCTTGATGTTGTAGAGAGGTGTCGTTGAGTATTCGTCAAGACGGATTGTCGTCACCGCAGCGTCCTTCCACACTTGGCGTTTTTTGCAGGCTCTGTTTTGGACTCCGACAAGCACCCCGATAGGCCGAATCCAACCAAATATAACTTTAACACAAGTACAACCTTAGCACAATTTTTTGCCAAAACCCAATCTGCCCCTCCCTGTCCATCTTGGGCACGACGTCTTCAGACCTCTCCGCCGCGCAGATCGTCAACGAATCAGGGGGAGAGTCACACCCTGCCCCTGGCTCAACGACTGCTGTGCCGCCAAAACAGCCGCAACTGCCCGTCGGTCATCCAGCGCAGTCGCCAGGGGTGCTTCGCCCAGACGCACCGCAGCCAAAAAACGGGCCACCCCAACCCGATAGACGTCGATCGGTGCCCAGGCCAGCGGCAGTTCTGTGGTGCCCCGCTGCAGCCAGAGCTGGCTGCCTCTGCTCTCCACCTGGCAGGAGACGGCGCGCAGGGTCCCCAGGCTGCCCCAAATGGTCACACAAGTCGGTGCGTGCGGGTAGACAAACGAATCGTGCACCAGCGCAGGGGGCCCCCCACGCAACCGCACCACGCTCATCACATCTTCTTCGCTGCTGCCCCCCAACAACTTCTGCAGCGAATGGGCGTGGACAGCAGCTGGCGAGCAAAGCAACAAAAACGCCAACAGATCGACATCGCGCAGCAACCGATCCCAGAGCACTCCCCCAAAGGGAGGACGCAGGCGCCAGCCCTGGCGATCGGGGGGCAGCGGATCGGTGTTGTCGATCCGAATCCCCAATACTTCGCCGATCGTGCCTTCGTAGAGCTGCTGGCGCAGCAGTTGAACAGCTCCCCCCGCACGCCAGCTGTAGTTCAACGCCAGAATCAGACCGCGATGCAACGCCATCTGTTCGAGCGCACGGCTCTCCTCGAGGTCCTCGCTCAACGGCGGCTCACAAAGCACATGTTTGCCGGCTGCCAACGCCGCACGCACAGTTTCTGCATGGTGGCGAGGATGGCTGCCGACATAGACACACCGGACCTCTCGCCGCTCCAACAAGGGGGCCAACAGATCGCCGGCATGCACGATGCCATGTCGATCGGCAAAACGACGCGCACGGCGGGGATTGTGGCTGAACAGGGCGGCCACATAGGCGCCGGCCACGTCGCGCGCACCCAACGCTGGAGGCTGCCGCCAGATGGCTTCGATCATCTTGTCTTCGGCGATCTGGCTGGCCCCAGCCACCAAAAAACCGATCGAGCGATCGTCGACCGTACGCATCGCCAGCTGCGCCGGCGCAACGTCAATCACTCTCTTCCCCAGCGATCAGCCGATAGATCGATTCAAGGTCTTCGTCGCTGTAAAAATGCACGACCAGGCGGCCAGCCCCATCTGGATTCCGACTGAGCGTCACCTTGGTGGCCAGGGCAGAGCGAAACCTGTTCTCCATCTGCTGAAAGTAGCTCTGCACTTCATCCGATCTCTCGACGGACGCTGCCTGGGCAGGCGGCGCAGCCCATCGGCGGACCAGCGCTTCGGTCTGGCGTACGGTCAAATCTCGCTCGACCACCTGAAAAAAAAGTTCGACCATCGCGGCAGAATCCGCCAACCCCAACAGCGCTCGCGCATGGCCAGCCGAAATTTTTCCGTCGACAACCGCCTGCTGGACAGGAGCTGGCAGGCTGAGCAGACGGACAGTATTGGCGACGGCTGGACGGCTTTTGCCGACACGCTCAGCGACCTCCGACTGTGTCAAACCAAACTCCACCATCAAGGACTGGAAAGCCGCCGCTTCCTCCAAAGGATTCAAGTCGGCACGCTGGACATTTTCAACCAACGCCCATTCCAGCAGCTGCTGAGACGAGACCTCGCGCACAATGACAGGCACTTCCTCCACCCCCGCCAGCTGCGCAGCCCGCCAGCGGCGCTCCCCTGCAATCAGCCAGAAACACGTCCCCCCCTCTGGATCTGCCGTGACCACCAACGGCTGAAGAATCCCGTGCGTGCGGATTGAATCTGCCAGCTCCTGCAAGGTCATCGGATCAAATTGCGCGCGCGGCTGACGGGGATTCGGAGCCAATCGGTCGGTCCGCACAAGCTGAACCCCACCCGCCGATGGCCCCCCCTCTGGGCTGGCTTCTCTCCGCTCGCTGTCCATGATCAACGCACTCAGCCCGCGCCCCAACCCTCTTTTTTTGCCTTCAGCCACCATGCGGACTCCTCTGTTAGGTCAACTGCGCGCAGGGGATGGCTGTGGCATGTGGGCATGCGATCCCTCGACACGCTGGATGAACTCTTGCGCCAATGCCTGATAGGCCATGGCACCTGCACTCATCGGCGCATAACTCAAAATTGTCTGCCCATGGGAAGGTGCTTCGCTGAGTCGAACGTTGCGCGGGATGATCGTCTGAAACGTTTCCTTCGGGAAAAAACGGTTGACTTCATCCACCACCTCTTGCCCCAGATTGGTGCGGGCATCGTACATTGTCAACACCACACCGGCAACCACCAGCCGATCGTTGAGAATCTCGCGCACCTGACGGACCGTGTTGAGCAGCAGGCTCAGCCCTTCCAGCGCCAGATATTCGCACTGGACCGGGATGATCACACCGTGGGTCGCTGCTGTCAACCCGTTGATCGTCAACAATCCCAGGCTCGGTGGCTCGTCGATAAAAATGTAGTCGTACTTGTCGCTGACCGTAGCCAGGCTGCGGGCCAGCAACCGTTCCCGCGCCAGCAACCCAGCCATCTCCACCTCGGCACCCGCCAGATCGGTGCTGGAGGGCAACAGATCAAGGTTCAGACGTTCTGTAAGGGTGAGCGCCTCCTGCACCGCCCTTCCCTCGATCAACACATCGTACAGACTGACAGAAAGCGTGCGCGGGTTGATCCCCAGGCAGGTGGTCGCATTGCTCTGAGGATCCGTGTCCACCAGCAGCACACGGCGCCCACTGGCTGCCACATAGGCCCCCAGATTGACGGCCGTCGTCGTCTTGGCCACGCCCCCTTTTTGGTTGGCAAAACAGTAAATTCGCGCTGTCATCGCAGTTTGAGCAGCCTCTCTCGCCGGCAACACCTGCTGTATGTTCGCAGACTTGACGACAAACGTCTAAAATTTTGACTGCTGAATCAACGTTGGCTCGAAGGGATGGGTCTGGAGATAGTCAAAAATTGCCTGCCGCGCAGGCACCCCTGTCGTCCCCGGGTGTTCGACGCTCATAGAAGCAGCCACGTTGCCAAATCGAGCAGCCTCGACCGGGTCACGGGTCTCTTCCAGCCGAATCAGAAAAGCCGTAGCAAAGATATCGCCGGCACCTGTCGGATCCACCTCCACTGCCGGTCTCGGCGGAATCTTGGCCTCCAAAATTCTGCCGTCTGGCTGGCGATGAAACACAGTCGACCCTTCTCGATACTCGGTCACCACCACCAACGGTACATGCTCAAACGCCGGAGCCAGCCGCTCCCACTCATAGTCAATGTCCTCGAGCGACAAAATCAGCACATCGAGGTAGGGCAGAATCTGCCCAGCGTTTTCCCAATGTCGGGCATGGACACGGCCATCCGCATCCCAACGACGCATCCACCCCTGGGGAACCGCAGCCACCAACGTTTCAGCAGCAAAAATTCTGGCGACCTCTTCGTCAATTTCGTTGGCGATCGGCCCCAACAACACCATATCCGGGTGACGCAGGTCAAAAAAAATATCGTCGACACCGATCGACGGAGCCGGGGTATAACAGTACTGGACCCGCCCCTGCGGTGTATACAGATTGGCAAATGTCGTCGTTGTGGCTGTCGGCAACACAATCAGCTGGGTCGACGCAGGGAATGCACTCAGATCAGTGTCTGGCGTTGCCCGTGTCAGCACCGTAGGCCGCCTCCCCAGCCGGTCAGCCACCACAGCAGCAAAGGTGACTGTGCCGCCAAGCCGATACCGACCCAAATCCCGTTCGTCGACCAGGTCACGCGTGACGTTGCCGATCAACAAGATGTCCACCGCTGAAGCAGACGCACGTGTTGTATTCATCGCACCCTTTCTGTCTGCTCAACGTTTCGGCAGGATCTGCACTTTGCGGCGCTCCCCTTCACCGCTGCTTTCCGTGCTGACATCAGGATGGTCGCGCAAGGTCAGATGAATGATCCGCCGTTCGTTGGCGGCCATTGGCTCCAGTGCCAGCGCCCGTCCACTTTGGGCTACTTGCTGGGCCAGGCGCAACGCCAGCTGCGATAAAAGCCGCTATCGTGGCCTCGAAGCCCATCAGCTGCACCAGCCGACTCAACAGCTCGACTGCCAGTTGGGCCACCGCTTCATCCTCTGCGGTGACCGCCACAACTTCTTTGGCCTGTTCCTCCTGGGCTTGTGTGGAGACAGGCCCCTGCACAACATCTGCCACCGAGCTCTCCAGCGGCGCTGGCACGGAGATCTCCTCTCCCTTCCCCCCTTCATCGGGCTTGACAGCTGCCAATGTATCGACAGGAGCCACCGTTTCCAAAGAAGGAGCAGGCAAGGGGCGCTCAGCCGCAGACTCCGCCGAGAGAGCAGGCTGCAACACAGAGGGGCGCAACACCAGACGAACTTGGGCGGGCTCGCTGCCAATGCCAAACAGCCCGCGGCTGCCGCGGGCCACCACCTCCACCTTGACCTCTGCTTCAGTCAGCCCCAACACCCGCAAGCCTTCTGCAACAGCCTCTTCGACACTCTTTCCAGTGAAGATCAGTTCGTCAGACATCGGCTATTTCCTTTTGGCTTTGACACGCTTTGCTGGTGACGACGCACTGGCTGGTTTGGCAGGCAGTGCGTCGCTGGCTGTGACCTCTGCCCCGCTGACAGCGGCAACTGCTACCGAAGATTTTGGCAGGAGATAACGGGTGACTGCCCACTGCTGGCCAATCTGCAGCAGATTGCTGGCAACCCAGTACAGACTCAAACCCGCCGGCACCTGCAACGTAAAATAGCCGAAGAAAAGGGTCATCAGCATACTCATATTTTGAGTCATCTTGGCCTGCTCAGAGTCCCCCACAGAAGGGGTCATCCATTTCTGCATGACCAGCTGCGACACCACCAGCAAAACGGGCAGAATCAAATAGGCGACCAACATCGCATAGTCGCCCGCATTCCACAGATCAGGCACCCAGCCCATCCACAACGAAAAATTGGGGAAACTGAGATCCGGAATCCAAAAAAATCCAGCTTTTTGCAACATCGGACCTACCGCCACCAACGCTGCGTAAAGACCAAACAAAATCGGCATCTGCACCAGCAGCGGCAGACAACCGCTCAAGGGGTTGACCCCTGCTTCTTTGTAGAGCTTCATCTGCTCCTGAGCCAGCCGTTCCCGATCCTTGCCATATTTTTTTTGCAATTCGTTCAGATGCGGGAATGAAGCAATGCATGGCCCACAACTCTTTATCCAGAAATCCATCACTACAATTTTCCCCCGGTAATCTGCAAGGCTTAC
>JAPLGY010000174.1 GCA_026389955.1 Caldilinea sp.
GCACACAGCTGGGCGGGGCTGGCGCTGGGCTGGATCCACAAGCCGGTTTCATTGCTGGCGGAGATGCCGTATGGGCGGGGCAGGGTTGTGGTCACCACGTTCAAGCTGAACGCAGCGACGTTGGCAGAGAATGTGGTCGCCCAGGCATTGTGGCGGGGGGCACTGGCTTTGCTGGCTTGAGTGCCGAGGAAGCCGCCAACGCCGTTGCCCACCCATCATCTGACGCAGATCTGGAGATTTGTGTTGGGGCGCTCCCCAACACAAATTTTTTGCCAAACGTAGGGTGCCGTACTGCAATTGGAGGGCGAATCCGCCTTAAGTAGAGTATGTAAAAAACCGTCGTGTTTGGGATAAAACAAAGGCATTCATAAGGATCGCGAAAATGGGTGCGAGCCTCTCCCTGCGTGTGTTAGGAGCAATTTTATACGGGGTGATCGGCTGGGAAGTGGCGTTGGTTCTGCAGCAGATTCCAGGTGTGGGCAGCTGGCATGTCGTGTTGTCGGTGGTCGGGATGGTCGTCGGGTTTGTGGCGGCGTCCTGGCTGGTGCGGGCACCGGCGCATGCGGCCCAGAGCGCTCTGCGCCAGATAGCGACCCCAGACCTGATAGCTGGTGTGTTGGGGGGGACGGCGGGTCTGGGGATTGCTGCGCTGCTGAGCGTGCCGGTCGCCTACCTGCCGGATCCATTTGGCAGGATTTTGCCGCTTGTGCTGGCGGTGTTGTGCAGCTATCTGGGGGCAGTTTTGCTGGTTGGACGCCAGAGTGACCTGGGGCCCTTGTGGCGGGGGCTGGCCGTGTCGCAGCCCGGTTCTCGGAGCTCTGGCGAGAAGAGCCCTCTGCTGTTGTTGGACACCAGCGTGATCATCGACGGGCGGATCGACGACGTGGCCCGGACGGGTTTTTTGTTGGGAACGCTGACCGTGCCGCGCTTTGTGTTGAACGAACTGCAGGCGATCGCCGACTCGGCGGACAGCATGCGCCGTGGCCGCGGCCGGCGTGGGCTGGAGGTGCTCGACAGGTTGCAAAACATGCCGGAGGTGGTGACCGTTTTTAGCGACCACGACCCCAAGGATGCCTACACGGTAGACGACAAACTGATCTGTCTGGCGTTGCAGTCTGACGCTGCCATTCTCACCACCGACTACAACCTCAACCGCATTGCCCGGCTGCAGGGGGTGCGTGTGCTCAACATCAACGAATTAGCGAACGCCGTGAAGTCCGTCTATTTGCCTGGAGAGGTCATTCCGCTGAAAATTATCCAGGAAGGAAAAGAACAGGGACAGGGTGTCGGCTATCTTGCGGATGGGACGATGGTTGTGGTCGAGAATGGGCGCCGTCATCTGAACAACGAGGTGCCGGTGCAGGTGACCAAGGTTCTGCAGACCAATGCAGGCCGCCTGATCTTTGCAATACCGGAGTACTCATCCCTGCACAAGGCGTGCAGGGGCCAGGAGGCCGCCAACGGCCGATCCAATCCAGATAGGGAAAGTTTTATGGCGCTTCGTATCTACAACACGCTTACCCGACAGACAGAGGCGTTCATGCCCCATCAGCCGGGCCAGGTCACCATGTACATCTGCGGCCCGACCGTCTATGCCGACGCCCATATCGGCCATGCGATGGCTGCCATCATCTTCGACACCGTACGTCGCTATCTGGTCTACCAAGGCTATACGGTTTACTTTGTGACCAACTTCACAGATGTCGACGACAAGATCATTCGCCGTGCGCGCGAACAGGGGCGTGACCCGTTGGAACTGGCCAACCATTACGCCAGCGAGTACCTGCGCCATCTGCGCGAGCTCAACGTCCTGCCGGCTGACCTTTACCCGCGCGTGAGCCAGGAGATGGCGTGGATCACGACGATGATTCTGGGGTTGGAGGAGAAGGGCTACGCCTACCGGCTGGATGGGGATGTGTATTTTCGGGTCACTCGCGACGAGGACTACGGCAAATTGAGCGGGCGTCGGCTGCAGGAAGCACTGGCGGGCACGCGCATCGAGGAGGATGCGCGCAAGGAACATCCGGGGGACTTTGCGTTGTGGAAGGGGGCCAAGCCGGGCGAACCGGCCTGGGAGAGCCCGTTTGGGGCTGGGCGGCCGGGCTGGCACATCGAGTGTTCTGCCATGTGTCTGCACCACTTGGGGGAGGCGGTTGACATTCACGGGGGTGGCAACGACCTGATCTTTCCACATCATGAGAATGAGATTGCCCAGAGCGAGAGCTACACAGGCAAGGCCTTTGCACGGTACTGGATGCACAACGGCATGCTGCAGCTGGCGGGCGAAAAGATGAGCAAGTCGCTGGGAAATCTGGTCACGATCGACCAGTTTTTGCGGGAGCACAGCGCCGACGCACTGCGGCTGCTGATCGCTACAGGCCATTACCGCAAGCCGGTGGTCTACACCGCCGAAACGGTGGAGAGCGCCGAGCGCAGCCTGGCGCGTCTGCGCAGTGGGCTGCGCCCTGCCCAGGGGGGGGAAAGCACGGGGGAAGCGGCCGAAACGTTGCGGCTGGCGGTCGAGGAGGTGCGGGCTGGGTTTATTGCGGCGATGGACGACGACTTTAACGGACAAAGTTCGCGACAGTTTGAAGGCGCTGGGGGTCACCCTGGAAGATACACCGGAGGGACCCCGGTGGAAAATTGAGGCGGAATGAGCGAGCTACTGTATGGGAGACACGCAGTCCAAGAATGTCTGCGTGCCGGACGCCGGCGTCTCTACCGGCTGTGGGTGGAGACCCGTCGTGAAGACGCGGCGCTCCCCAACGAAGGGCCCGTCGCTGCGATCGTGGCGATGGCTGAGCAGCAGCGTGTGCTGGTGCGGGCGCTGCGGGGGGGGCTGTTTGACCGGCTGCGCAGTGAACAGTCGAACGCGCAGGGGATAGCGCTCGAAGTCGACGAGTACCCCTATGTGGCTCCAGATGTCTGTCTGGCCAATGCCCAGCGAGCGGGAGAGCCGCCGCTTTTTTTGATTCTGGATCATCTGCAAGACCCCCAAAACCTGGGCACGTTGATCCGGACGGCGGAGGCGGTGGGGGTGCATGGGGTTTTTATCCCGGAACGGCGGGCTGCCCGCATCACACCAGCCGTGAGCAACGCCAGCGCCGGTGCG
>JAPLGY010000709.1 GCA_026389955.1 Caldilinea sp.
CTCAGGCCACTGCACTTGCACCGCAACTGACTGTCTGGCGCCGCACGCTTCATGCCCACCCAGAACTTGGTTTCCAAGAGGTGAACACCGCCAGCCTGGTTGTCAAAGAGCTGGAAGCCCTGGGGATCGAGACACAGAGCCATGTTGGCAAGACCGGGGTGGTCGGCCGCCTCGGCACCGGCACGCCGGTCGTGGCAATTCGCGCGGACATGGATGCTTTGCCGATCCACGAAGCCAACGAAGTGCCCTACCGATCGCAGACCCCTGGCGTCATGCATGCCTGCGGCCACGACGCCCACACAGCCATCCTGCTCGGGGTGGCGCGTCTGCTGACAGCGCTGCCAGACCGGCCAGCAGGCGAGGTGCGCTTTCTCTTCCAGCCCAGCGAAGAAAGTGCAGACGCCGAAAATAAATCTGGGGCCCAGCGCATGATCGACGACCAGGCGCTGGCGGGCGTCGACGCGGTGATTGCCCTGCATGTCGACAGCAACCTGCCCAGCGGCCAGCTGAGCGTAGGGGACGGCTATACCAGCGCCAACGAAGATTCGTTCGAGATCTGGCTGCACGGCACCGGCGGGCACGGGGCGTTTCCCCACCAGGGCATCGACCCGACCTTTATCCTGGCCCAGCTTCTCAACGCGCTCCACGGCATCCGGGCCCGCCGCATCGACCCGACCAAGGCTGCTGCCCTCTCGATCGGGCGAATCCAGGCCGGCACTGTCGCCAATGTCATTCCGCACCAGGTCTATCTGAACGGCACGATGCGCAGTTTTGAAGACGGCGTGCGTCAGCAGCTGCGCAGCGAGCTGTCACAGGCGCTGGAGCTCAGCCGCGTGCTGGGCGGCGACTACACCCTGGCCCTGCGGCAGGGCTATCCAGCCATGTACAACGACCCAGACATCGTCCGGCTGATCCGCGTGGCGACGCGCGACCTGGTCGGCGCGCAGGCGTTGGTCCCGGCCACCCCAATGATGGGTGCCGAGGATTTCAGCTATATGAGCCGCCTGGCACCCGGCGCCATGTTCATGTTGGGGGCGCGCAAGGATGCGACAACCCGCCCGCACCACACCCCGATCTTCGACATCGACGAGTCTGTCCTGCCGCTCGGCGCCGCCGTGCTGGCCGATGTGGCCTGCCGCCTGCTGCGCCAGAAGGCCAGTTGAGGCGGTGCAGGTCTACCTGGCGCTGCTGCGCCGCAATCCTGGTTTTCGCAACCTTTGGTTTGCGCGTGTGGTCAGCAACCTTGGGGACTGGTTCAACCTGCTCGCCTCGGCCGCCTTGATTGCCAACCTCAGCGGTGGCGGCACAGCCATCAGCTTCCTCTTCCTGGCCCGCTTCCTGCCCCTGTTTGTCACAAGCCCGTTCGCCGGTCTCCTGGCAGACCGCTTCGAACGCCGCACCCTGCTCATCTGGACTGACCTGTTGCGTGCTGCTGTCGTGCTGGGCTTTCTGCTGGTCGACCGGCCAGAGCGGATCTGGCTGCTTTACCTGCTGACAACGCTGCAGTTTGTCTTCAGCGCGCTCTTTACACCCACCCAACAGGCCTATCTTCCCGCCGTGGTCGACGCCGACGATCTGGTCACCGCCAATGCGCTGGACAGTCTGACCTGGAGTGTCATGCTGGCGATCGGCGCGCTGCTGGGTGGAATCGCCACAGCGCTGTTGGGGGTGCAGGCGGCCTTTCTGCTCGACGCGCTCACCTTCCTCCTCTCTGCCTGGTTCCTGACCCGCATCGGCGTGCGCAGCAGAGGCCAGCCGCTCGCAGCACCAGGGCGCTCTCCCCTGCACCTGGCCGCCCAGGATCTGATCGAGGGCATGCGCTATCTGGCTCGCCAGCCTGTCTTGATCGGCTTTGTGCTGGTCAAGGCAGGCGGTGCGCTGGTCTGGGGCGGGGTCAACGTGCTGGAAGTGCCGCTGGCCGAAACCGTCTTTCCGATCGACGGCAACGGCACGCTCAGCCTGGGTCTGATCTACACAGCCATCGGGCTTGGCACCGGTCTGGGGCCCCTGGCCATCCGGTCGCTGTTGGGTGACTCCTGGCGGGGCATGCTCCATGCGGTCTCGATCGGCTTTGTCGCCATGAGCGTGGGGACCTTTGGCCTGGCGCTGGCCCCCACCTTGGGGTGGGTGCTGGCCGCCACGTTTGTGCGCGGGCTCGGCACCGGCACCCTCTGGGTCTTCTCGGCAGTCCTGCTCCAACAGCTGCTGCCAGACCGGCTGCGCGGGCGGGTCTTTGCCTTTGAGTTCACCGTCTTCACCCTGGCCCAATCTGTCAGCACGCTCTGGGCCGGCTACGCGTACGACCAGTGGGCGTGGGAGATCTCCCAGGTGCTGCTCAGCGCTGCGCTGACCAGCGTCGTGGTAGCGGCCGTCTGGCTGCCCTTCTATCTGCGCACCAGGGAGGCATCGACCGCTCCGTTCCCGCCGGCGTGACCAGAAAAAAGGATGGGAGGGGGAGGCTGCTAGACCCGGCCAAAGGCTTTTTCCAGCTCGCTGGCCGCCAGCTGGATCATCGTGGGGCGGCCGTGCGGACAGGTGCGGGGGGATTGGCAGCGCTCAAGCTGGCGCACAAGTTCCTGCATCTCAAGATCGCTGAGCAGCTGGCCCGCCTTGATGGCAGCCCGTTTGCAGACCATCTTCACCAGCTGGGCCTCCACTTCCTCGCCGACTCGGTTGCGCCGTTCGCCCAGCGTGGCGACGATCTCTTCCAGTGTGCGCTTTGGATCTTCGCCTGCCAGCACAGCCGGCAGGGCGCGCACCCGAAATGTGTCGCCGCCAAATGGCTCGATGTCAAACCCGATCTGCCGCAGACTATCGAGCTGTGAAGCCACCTGGCCGGTCAGATGTGCCCCGACATGCAAGGTCAGCGGTTCCAACAGCTGCTGGCTGACCTTCCCTGGTTGGCCGGCCGTACGCTGCAGAAGATACTGTTCGTACAGGATCCGCTCGTGGGCGGCATGCTGGTCGATCAAAAAGAGCCCCTCCGGCCCCTCCGCCACGATATAGGTTGCCCCGATCTGGCCGACCACGCGCAGCGGCGGCAGTTTGGGCACGGCAGGGGCGGCACGCGCTGTCTCTGGCGCTGTCTCTGGCGCTGTCTCTGGCAGCGGCTCTGGCAGCGGCTCTGGCAGCAGTTGTTCCACCTGCCGGGCGGGCAGGAAGGGGGAAGGCTCTGTCGGTGGCTCAACCGGGAGGGGCTCTCTGGCCCCCAGAATTACTTCCCGGCGGTCTGACCAGCCAGCCGGAAGTGCAGCAGGCTCACCCATTGGACGCACCAGCCGCCCATGCCCGTCGAGCCCCACGTCGGGCACCGGTGCTGCGCCGACAACGGTGCGCCGCACGGCCTTCTGCACGGCCGCAAACACCTGGCGCTCCTCCGGCGCGCGTCAGGCTGGGCAGGCTGACATAGCCGCTGACCTCGACCCGAGACGGCGGATCCGTCGACACACGCTCGCCCCCAAAATCCACATCCAGCGCCAGTGTGTCCAGCGCAGCAGTGTTGCGGTGCACCCCTGCCGTCAGACTGACCATCTGCAAGGCCTGCTCGCGGCCATAGATCAGGATCAGTACATCGAGCAGCTCCCCGCTGCCGGTCGACTGAAAGACCAGCCGCCCTTCGTTGACAAAGCTCAGACGGCGCTCTGGGTAGGCCAGGGCATAGCGCTGGACAATATTGGCGATCTGTCCGGCTTCTGTAGTGGCGCTGCGCAAAAATTTCTGGCGTGCCGGCACATTAAAAAACAGATGTTCGACCGTGACGGTCGTTCCGACCGGCGCGCCGGCGCGAGCAGGCGGCAGCAGAGCGCCGCCCTCGACGCGCAGGCTGGCAGCAAAGGGCTGGCTGCTTGTGCGGCTGGTCAGAGTGACCTGGCTCACAGCCGCGATGCTGTACAGCGCTTCCCCACGAAAGCCAAAGGTGGCAATCTGGTTGAGGTCTTCGGTCGTGACCAGTTTGCTCGTCGCGTGGCGTTCAAAGGCCAACGTCAGCTCCTCGACCGGAATCCCAGACCCGTTGTCGGCCACACGAAGCAGCCGGCTCCCCCCTTCGCGCACTTCGACCCGAATTTCGGTCGCACCCGCATCGATGCTGTTTTCCAACAACTCTTTGGCCACATTGGCAGGTCGCTCAACGACCTCGCCTGCGGCGATCTTGGCGGCAACATCGGGTGCAAGGAGTTGGATCGTCATGGTGAAAGCTGTTCTATCTCTAACCGCTGCCAATCTGGCCACCGGCAATTGCAGGCACAAAATGGACTTCGCTCGCTGTGTTGAGCCGCTGACGCAGCCCACGCGAGCTGACTTCTCCGTTGACTGCGACCACGATCCCCGCACGAAGGGCGTTGTCGTGGGTCAGCCGAGCAGCCAACCCTGGGAAACGACCCTCCAGGGCGGCCACGATCTCGCCGACCGTGGCCGCCGCCACGTGCACTTGGGCCTGACCCGCCGTCAGGTCACGGTGCACAGCGGGAATCCAGACGGTATGCTCGGGCGCCATCTTCAGCCCTGCGCCGCCAATGCAGCAGCCATGCGGGCCGGTGACATCGGCAGTTCGGCCATGCGTACGCCGACGGCCTGGTAGATGGCGTTGGCCACCGCCGCGGCGGGCGGCATGATCGGCACCTCGCCGACCCCACGCACCCCATAGGGGTGGCCGGGATTGGGCACCTCGACCAGCACAGTGTCGATCATGGGCAGATCCAACGCAGTCGGCATGCGGTAGTCGAGCAAGCTGGCGTTGACCAGCCGCCCTTGGGCGTCGTAGATATACTCTTCGTTGAGCGCCCAGCCGACCCCTTGAGCGACCCCACCTTGCAGCTGTCCCTCGACATAGCTGGGGTGGATTGCCTTGCCGACGTCCTGGACGGCTGTGTAGCGCAGGATGGTGACCTTGCCGGTCTCGACATCGACCTCGACATCGACGATATGGGCGCCAAACCCGGGTCCATAGCCCTGCGGGTGGACTGCTGCGCTCGCTGTCACCGGCACATCCAGTTTGCCCGCCAGCTCGCGGAAGGTCAGCCGATCGCCGTTGTGGGCAAAGACCCCATTCTCGGCGTGCACGCTCTCTGCCGGCACATCCCAGTAATCGGCTGCCCGCCGGCCCATCTCCGCCAGCAGCGCCTTGCCCACCTCATAGACGGCCCAGCCAGTGCCAAACGTTGTGCGGCTGCCGCCGGTGACATCGTTGTAGCCGACCCCGGCCGTTCCCACCACCTGGGGGCGAATGTCGTCGTAGGCGACCCCCAGCGTCTCTGCCAGCTGCATGGCGATCGAGGCGCGGCTGCCGCCAATGTCGGTCGACCCCTCGATCAAATTGACGGTGCCGTCTTTGTTGACCGTGGCCGTTGCGCTCGACTTTCCACCCCAGTTGAACCAGGCGCTGACTGCAAACCCACGCCCGCGATGCTTGCCGGTCAGGCGCGTCTGGTAGTGGGGGTGTGTGCGCGCGGCTTCCAGCGTCTCCATCAGCCCGATCCGTCGGTATTCCGGGCCGTCGGGGCGAGAGTCCCCCTCGCGGACAGCGTTGCGCAGCCGGAATTCGACCGGGTCCAGCCCCACGGCCTCGGCCAGTTCGTCGATCACCGTTTCGGAGGCGAAAATTGCATTGGTGCCGCCCGGTGCCCGGTAGGCTGCGGTCTTGGGCCGGTTCACCACCACATCGTAGCCGTCGATCTGCAGATTTTCGAGCCGATAGGGGCCAAAGATCACGCTGCAGCCGGCTCCGACGGGGGAGCCTGGATAGGCACCCGCCTCATAGATCAGCTCTGCCTCGGCGGCGGTCAATGTGCCGTCCCGCCGCGCGCCCATCTTTACCCGGATGTGCGACCCCGAGGTCGGGCCTGTGCCAGCCAGCACCTCGGCGCGGGTCATGGTCATCTTGACCGGGCGATGGCCGGCCTTGCGCGAGAGCAGCGCCGCGACCGGGTCGAGGTAGACATTGATCTTGCCGCCGAACCCTCCGCCGATCTCCGTGGGGGTTACTGTAATGCGGGAGAGCGGGATCTGCAGCAGCTCGGCCAGCTGTTCCTGGACCGAAAAAGCTCCCTGGGTGCTGCACCAGATCGAAAGCTGGTCGTCTTCGTTCCACAGCGCAGTGACGGTCTGGGGCTCGATGTAGCCCTGGTGGACCATGGCTGTCTGGAAAGTTCGTTCGACCACCACGTCCGCCTGGGCAAAGCCGGCCGCCAGGTCTCCGCGCTGGTGGCAGAGATGGCTGGCCACATTGGTCGGAGCGTCGCCCAGCTTGCCCAGTTCGTTGGTGCGCAGATCCGAGAGCAAGATCGGCGCCTCAGGCAGCATCGCCTGTTTGCCGTCCAACACATGGGGGAGGCGTTCGTATTCGACTTTGATCAGTGCCAGTGCCTCTTCGGCCACATGCACGTTGTCGGCAGCCACTGCTGCCACTGCATGGCCGTAGTAGAGCACCTTGTCGTGGGCCAGGATGTTGTTGCTGACATAGCGGAGGTTGACAGTCGACTCCCCCAGGTCGGCCATCTGGTCGCCGATCGAGGGCAGATCCTGCGCTGTGACCACCGCCCGCACCCCGGGCAGAGCCCGTGCAGCAGAAAAGTCGATCGACAGGATTCGAGCGTGGGCATGGGGGCTGCGCAGGACCTTGCCGTGCAACATCCCGGGGAGTTTGACATCGGCGCCGTACAGGGCGCGCCCGGTCACTTTGTCGACACCGTCTGGGCGCAGGGGACGGCTGCCGATCACCTTATACGTAGAAGCGGTCATGGTTCTGGATCTCCTGGTGGTCTGCCATTGGTCTTCAGTCTGCTGTGTCTGCTGCGTCGAGCACGGCGCGCACGATCTTGTCATAGCCGGTGCAACGGCAGAGGTTGCCCGCCAGCCAGTAGCGGACCTGGGCTTCGGTCGGGTCCGGGTTCTGGTCGAGCAGCGCTTTGGCGGAAAGCAGAAAGCCTGGGGTGCAGATGCCACACTGCAGTGCCGCATGTTCCAGGAATTTCTGCTGCAAGGGGTGCAGCTTGCCGCCGGCAGCCAACCCTTCGACAGTATCGACCGTGCGTCCTTCTGCTTCGACCCCGAGCACAAGACAGGAATTGACCAGCACGCCGTCGAGCAGCACATTGCAGGCACCGCAGTTGCCGTTGTTGCACCCCTCTTTGGCGCCGGTCAAGCCGAGTCCATCGCGCAACACCTCGAGCAGACTCTGGCGCGGCTCACACAAAACATCTACGGCACTTCCGTTCACAGTCGTCGAGACGATCATTTTATATTGCATGGTATCTTTCTCCTTTAGCGGGCCGCACGTTCGGCCGCCGTTGCCAGCGCCCGCCGGGTCAGGACCCCAACCAGGTGGCGACGAAACTCTGCTGTGCCGCGCATGTCGCTGATCGGACGGGCGGCTGCCTGGGCGATCAGGGCAGCCTGCTCGTAGGCAGCTTCATTGGCTTCTGCTCCGACCAAAGCGTCGCCAGCTTCGCGCACAAACAACGGCGTCGGCGCCACTGCGCCGAGCGCGATACGGGCAGCCATGATCCGGCGTCTTGTGGCATCCAGCTGCACAGATACGCCCACCCCGACCACAGCAATGTCCATCTCATTGCGCGGGATGAAGCGCAGGTAAGCGGCACCAAACCCTGGCTGTGTCGGCGGCAGCTGCAAGCTGGCCAAAAATTCACCTTTGCCCAGCACAGTTTTGCCTGGCGCCACGCAGAACGCCTCGACCGGCACACGACGCCGGGTTTGCGGCAGGGCAATGTCACAGACTGCGCTGTGGACGATCAGCGCCGGGATGGCGTCGGCAGCCGGCGAGGCGTTGCACAGATTGCCGCCCAAGCTTGCACGCCCTTGAATCTGGACCCCGCCGATCAGGCGAGCTGCATCCACCAAACCTGGATAGTGTGCGGAGACCGCAGCGTTGCCGTAGATTCGGTGGCAGGGCACCGCTGCCCCGATCCGCAGCCCGTCTTCAGGGGTGTAGGACAGTTCGTCGATCTCAGGAAGCCCCTTGATGTCGATCAACAGGTCGGTCTCCAACCGGCGTTCACGCAGCGCCACGATCAGATCGGTGCCGCCGGCGACGATACGTGCCCTGCCCTCCTGCAGCAGGGTGGCGGCATGCTCGACGTTGTGGGCACGAATATACCGAAATGGCTGCATAGATTGGATCTCCTCCATCTTCGTGATTGCTTCTTCAAAAACCTGGCGCCAGGCCTGTGTGCAAGGGGGTGCATCCGTGCCCATTCGGCCTGCTGGAATTCTACCACAGCCAAGCCCAGAATGCATGCGAGCCGTTCGTACGGGTCTACTTCACGATGGGGGCAGGTTTTTGGCAGCGTCCCACATCTGGTCAAAGCGTCCACTAAGGACGGCGGCACGAACTGGCAGCAGGTTTTCGGCGCCTTGCCGTGACCAGCGCATGCCAGGACCGCTGAAGCGCGCTTTGAATTGCTTTGCGCCG
>JAPLGY010000220.1 GCA_026389955.1 Caldilinea sp.
GAACCAGGCCTCCTGCCCCTCGCGGGGCAAGTCCTGATGACCGGGCCATGTCTTCACCGCCGTACCCCGCTCCACAGCCCCGAGCCCTCCCTGCTCAACACGCTCCCAACCAAACGACCTATCGTGTATATTTCACTGGGAACCGTGTTCAATGGCAAGCCGAACGTCTATCGCACGCTCATCGCAGGCGCGCAGGCTGCCGACGCAAGCGTCATCGTCAGTGCGGGTGCCAGTGAAAAAGCACTCGCCGATCTGCGTTCGTCAACAGTGCAGATTTTTGAGCGGGTGCCGCAGGTTGAGTTGCTCGAACATGTGGATGCGGTCATCACCCATGGGGGGAACAATACCGTGCAGGAGTGCCTTGCCGCAGCCCGCCCGATGGTGGTGATCCCGTTCGGCGGTGACCAACAGGCCAACGCCCGTCGTATCGAACGGCTGGGTGTCGGAGCAGCCATCCCAGCCAACGAGCTCACACCGGCCTGCGTTCGTGATGCCCTCATGCGCCTCTTCGATGCCCAGATTGTCGAGCGTGCGCGCAGATTGTCACAGGCTCTCGGTTCGTATGGCGGGGCCTGTGCAGCCGCCGACGGCATCCTGGCCCTCGCCGCTGCTCCGGTCAATGTACCCAGCGCCTGATCGATGCCGTAGAGGTGAAAGTAGGCTGCGTCGATCTCGCAGCGCAGCAGAAAGCGCCGCACCTCCTCCCAGCGGAAAGGCAGGCCATCGTAGCCGCAATCCTGGGCAAAAGGCTGCAAGTCCCAGGCCGTGTAGGTCAGCTCCAAGACGCGCGGCTGCAGCCAGTCCGCTACCGTACACCCCCTGTCCCATGGACAGGGCTCTTACACTCGTTGGTGTGCCTCTGGGTTGTTTTGCAAAGCGATGATTGAATTGATGACCCAATCTACCCTCGTACAAGGGAAGCATGACATCTCGACCGAACACAAACTGATTGCCATCCAGGCTGGAAACAATTTGTTCCGGTTTTCGAAATCGTGAGGGGTGGGTCGTTTTTTTCCAGTGCTGCAATCATGCGTTTGCGCGCTGCGGCGTTGGGGGCCTCCGCAATTTTCGGGCTGCGGGCGGCAAACCATTCTTTTTCCTGGAGTTTGATCCGCTCCCAAGGGGGTTCATGAGGATCAGATCGAAGCCGCCTTCTGGCCTGTGGAAGACCTCTGGGAAGTGAAGTGTCCAGTGGAAGAACTGCTGGTGGCTGGCAATGCACTGCACCTCTTTGAGCAGAGTTGGATGTTGTTGAAGTCGGCCTTGGCGCGCTGCCTGCAGCGCTTCCTGTGTGGGGGCAAGCAGGGTGGCTGGGTCGCCTGGGGGATGGGCCAGAAGAAGGCTGCGGTCCAGGTATCGGCCTCCCAGCGAGCCGCCTGGTATTCGTTCGAGCGGAGGTAGTGTGCGTAGGCGTCTTCTTTGTCTGCGACCTGAGCGACGGCATCCTCGGGCTGGTCGGCGAGAGCGGCCATCTGGTGGGCGCGCCGGTCTACGTAGCGTTCGGTGGCGGTCTCGGCTGCGAAGTGCAGGGCGAGCTGCCCCTCACGCTCTTTTTTGTTGCGTCTGCGCAGCCCCATTGCGGTTGTTTTGTCGTCCCCGCTCACCGGCTGGAACGCATCGTCCGGGATTTCGTCGATGTTCAGAGTCGGGGTCACCCCCAGCAGGCTGTTGCCGCACTGGATGTGGGCGTCGAGGAAGCTCAGCGGCCGTCCGGGTTCCATCGTCTCCATCCAGAGTGCGACCTTGCACAGCTCCACCGCCGTGTCGTTGGGGTCGACGCCGTAGAGGCAGTGACGCACGACATCGCGCATTGCGGCACGCAGGTCAGCGGGTGTCGGCTCCTGCTCTGCTGTGCGCAGGCGAGCGAGATGTTTCGCCAGCCGCCGTCCTGCGCCGATCAGCAGATGGCCCTACCCCATCGCTGCGTCGCAGACCTTGAGGGAGAGGAGTGCGGCTTCCTGCTGGGTGCGCTGCGTCCCCTGGCGGCTGCCCTGGTGCCACGCCATGTCGGCCTGTGCGAGC
>JAPLGY010000303.1 GCA_026389955.1 Caldilinea sp.
TCGGCGGTCGGGGGAGCTGTCGCCGCTGGGCAGCGAACACTCGGTGTCGTTTCAGTCGCTGTCGGTACCAACGCCGAAGCAGGTGCGCCATCTAGAGCGCAGCGATCGCCAGCAGCAGCTGCAGGCCGAGATTGAGGCTGCGCGGGTCAGCAAGTCTGTTCGTCGGCAAGCCAGCGCCCTGGCCGAACTGGCTGAGACCTATGCGGATGGTCGAGATCGTCAGTACGCCAGCGAGCTGCTAGAGCAGTGCCTGCCGCTCTTACAGGAGCTAGGCGATACCGAGCAAGAGGGTCTGGTCTTATATCGGATCGCCTACAACTACTTCGTTGCCCGCAACTATGAGCAGTCGCTGGCGATGTATCAGCGGGCAGTGGCGCACGCGCAGCGGCAGGGCGATATCTCGCTGCAGGGTCGGGCGCTCGACGGCTTGGCAGACGTTTACGTGCTGCAGTCCAAGTGGGAGCTGGCCATCACTGCGGCGCAGCAGCGGCTGTTACTGGCCGAGCAGCGCGGGGAGCCCGAAGCCGCCGCCCGCTACCGCGCAGTGCGGGATCGACTGGCAACGCTGACCCCGCTGCTCTCTCCTGCTTATCTGGATGCCAACACCGGCCAGCCCGATCTGCGCGCCTTCGAGTCCGATACCTATCTGGTCGAGGCGACCGTGCTGCAGGAGCGTTACGTGCGCGCCATGCAGCTCTACGACCTGCTGATGACCCGCAGCGATACGTTTGGCCTGCAGATTGTTCTCTTGGGCATCGCACTGGCCTTGATCGCGATGGCCCCCAGCGAGGAACTGGTTCCCAATCGTCTGCTGCGCAGGCTGCCCATCTTCACCGCAGCCGCACTGACGATTTTTGTGGTCGGGTGGATCGTTCAGATCTTTTTGGATCCAGTCCCTGTCTATTCGGACGAAGCGGTAGATCAGTACGCTCAGGGGGTTGGGCTGGCCTACCAGGGCGACCATCCCAATGCACTGCTTGCCTACGACCAGGCGCTGCAAAATGACCCCGACTATGCCAATGTCTACTACCGCCGCGGCAACACCAACTTTGCGCTGGGCAACTATGCAGAGGCAGCCGCTGACTACCAGGCGGCCTGGGACGCCGGACGCGAAGAAGTCAATGTGCTTTGGAACCTGGGCTGGACACAGTACGTGCTGGGCGATCAGCCGGCCGCCATCGCAACGACCCAGGAAGCGCTCGCAATGGCCGAAGACCAGGAGGCTCTCTACTTCAACCTGGGGTTGATGCATCTGGCCGCCGGCGAGGTCGATGCCGGGCGCCAGGCCTTTGACACCGGCCTTGAGTACGCAGCCCGCCGCGTGGAAGAGGCGAAGACAGCCGGCGACCAACCGCCCTCTTCGCTGTGGTCGTATTTTACGGTCGCACTGGACGACATCGACCGCTTGAGCACCTGTCTGGAGAGCGAAGTCTGCAAGACCACTCCCCCCTACGCCACACTGGCAGTCGATGAAGCCATCCGGCAGGCTGTTGCCGAATTGCGTCTGACGCTGAAAAACGCCGCCGTCGCGCTGGAGTACACGGGGACGCTGCCCGGCGATGCAGGGGCGCAGGAGATCGGCACCTTTGAGTTTGGAACCGGCGAATACGACGCCGCCGGCAATGTCACGGGGTTCGTCGCACTCGGCGAGGAAGCGGCCCCGCTGCGCTTTGGACTGGCCATCGAGGAAGAGTCCAGCCGCACGATCGATGAGAGCCTGACGCTGGCCACAGACACCTCTGCCCCCGTGCTGGTGCGCTTCCCTTACAAAAGCGTCCAGGATGGGCAGCTCTTGGTCCTCAAAGTGTATCGAAATGGGACCGAGTCCCCCTGGCTGCGGCTGGTCGAAAACTGGTCGCTCGGCGCTGCCGGTGAGGCGGTGCTGCCGCTGACCCCCAGCAGCCAGTTTGCGCTTGCCGAAGGCGATTACAAGCTGGAACTTTACCTGGATGGCCACCTGCTCCAGGAAGGGACTTTCCAATTGGGCGGCTAGACAATCGAAAAGCGTGTGTGGAGAGATTGCTCTGGGCCCGGAGAGAACTGCAGCAAAGTCGATGAAAACGTATCTGCAGGGTGCATGGTTCGAAAAATTGAATCGATGGGTGCTTGCGACCGTCGCTGTCATAGGCACTTTCTTTGTGGTCAGCGCTACCTGGATCTCTGCCACCGAGGACCCGGTTGTCTCCTCGTGGGTTGACCCGGAGAATGTGCGGAGCACCCGCGCCCAGCGGGTTGACATTCGGGCCTGGCTCAGCTGGCTGGTGCCGGTCGATGTGGTTCCCGGCGCTTATGTCGCTGCAGAAGAGCGAACGGTGTCGGACGGCCGCCCCCGCCGGCCTGTGCTGCGCGCCAGCCTGCCCCAACTGGCCGCAGGCGGGGAACTGGTGTCGCTGGGTGGGACGCCGCCGGAGGAGGAGGGGGAGGTAGTGCTGCCCCCGCCGGGAAGCGGCTACGTGGTCGAGTTTGCCCTTGACCAGGATGGGCTGGGCTTTCGCAACTACGGTTCGCGCTTTCCCGAAGGCGACCTGACGGCAGACGACGTGCGCAGTCTCTTCGGGGATCAGGTCTGTGTCGAGGTGGAAGGGGAAATCTGTACACCGACCCCAGCTGCCCAAATCTGGATCGACACGATGACTGACTACATGCGGGCAGGGCACTGCGCTGGGTTCACGGTGTCGGCGTCCCGCTTTCGCCTGGGAGAGCTGACGCCGGTCGAGTTCATCCCCGACGCACAACACCCCTTTGAGATCGACCAGAATGTGCCGATCATGCGGCAGATTGCGCGGGACTGGGTGCTGCAGGTGACACCAGAGGTGTCGAGCCAGGCGGTCACCGGCACCCCGCGCCAGATCATCGACAGTCTGCTGGAAAAGAAGTCAATGGTCGATCTGGGGATTTTCAGCCGTTCGGGCGGGGGCCATTCGGTGCTGGCCTACGGCGTGGAAGACCAGGGAGAAGGGCTCTTCCATATTCTGATTTACGACAACAACTGGCCTGGTCAGCCGCTTTATGTGGAAGTGAACTATCTGGCGAACACGTGGCGCTATTCGCTGGCCGCCACCGATCCATCGCAGGACGCCGGTGCCTGGGACGGAGATGCGCGCACACGGTCGCTGATGTATGTGCCCTTCGAGGCCTATTTGCAGCCGGTGAGCTGCCCCTTCTGCCCGGCAGAAGGGGAGGCGGAGGGGATGCTGGATCTGGCGTTGAGCGGTGCGGAAGCACACTTGACCGCCACCGACGCCGAGGGGAACCAGGCGGGCTACGTGGACGGCGAGTTTGTGGCGGAGATCCCGGGCGCTGAGCTGGTCTTCATCAAAGATACCATGTACCAGGATCGCCAGCCGATTGTCGTGCTGCCGTCGACCACGGAGGTGGAGACCGCAATCACGGCCCGGCCCGGGTACGAGCATGCGCGCAGCAGCCTGCGCATGCTGGGTGATGGGGTGACCGCTGCGATCGAGGGGATTGCGGTGGAGGAGGGCGTCGGCCATGGGTTGACGGTGAGCGAGGGGGGGAGCAGTTTTGCCTTCAAGCCTGGGAGTGAGACTGCGCCTGTCTTCAAGATTGGGACGGAGCAGGAGGGGGGACGCGCCACCCTGGCGACGCTGGCAGGAGCCACGGTCGGGGCTGGGGGCGAACTGGCGCTGAAGATCGACCCTGCAGATGGGAACCTGCAGTTTGGGGGAACAGGCGTGGAAGGAGCCAGCCTGATTGTGGCCAAGATGGACGAGAACGGGGCGGAGATATTTGCGACCGACAACGTGAATATCCCGGCCGGGGGCGCCCTGCAGCTGGATGTGGCTGGCTGGGACGGGAGCAGCCCGCTGCAGGTGGCGGTCGATGCGACCGGCAGCGGCACCTTTGTGGCAGCAGAGCCGCTGGAAAACCAGCCGCTCTCAAAGGTGCTGGCTGGAATCGACAGCGCCTCGACGATGGAGTTTCTGCTTTCCACAGCCGACAGTTATCTGAGCGCGGAGGCGACCGCCGAGGTGCTGAATGTGCTGGGGGAGAGCGGGTTCAGTGGGTCCGAAATCGGAGGGGTGCTGGCTGTGCTGTCCCGCGCCAATCTGGACACAGCGGCA
>JAPLGY010000055.1 GCA_026389955.1 Caldilinea sp.
TGCCAGCCACCCCGCACCGCAGATGGAGAGCGGCTCTCCATCACCGCAAATTGTGCGTTGGGTTGTCTGTTGAGCGGCAGCCCAACGCTGCCAGGATTCACCACGTGCCAATGCCGTTCGATCGGTGCAGGGTGGTGCGGCATCTCTCCATGTGGGTTCGCCCGCAGCTCTCCCTCCGGTTCATCTCGCCAGATGACATGCCGATCGATCTGGATGTGCGTGTGGGCAGTCACAAACGTCTCTTCTGGAACAGCTGTCAATTCATCGGCAATTTTATCGTCTGGTTGGTTGGCGTAAATTCCAACTCGGTTTCGGCCAGGCAGTCCATGGCTGATTCGAAGCGGCTGCGTCCCAGGCAGGTAAAAAACTCGTTCATCCGGCAACATCGCCAGGTAGGCCTTTTGTTCGTCGGTGATCTGTTTTTGCAGCCAGTAAAGTGTCCCCCAACGCACAGAATTCTCGCTGCCGGGCACAGCGCGTGGGGTGCCCAAATCCAACAGATAGAATTCGTGGTTGCCACGCACCACAACCCAATTCAGCCTTCGAACACAGTCAATGACTTGTCCACTGAACGGCGTACCGTTGATCAGATCGCCGTCTACCACCACATAATCGGGCTGGATCTGCTCTAATCGAGCCAGAATGGCCTCCAGCGCCGGCCAATTCCCATGAATATCTGCCAAGATCGCCAGTTTCATCGGTAAACTCTCCGCCACTCCTTTTGCTTGCTTCTGCCTCTTCTCTTCACGATACGGCCTTGGACAGGAGTTGTCAATTCCAGCAGGCTGAGGGTACCATAGCTGTGCAACAAAAGCGGGGGGACAAGGGCAAGATTCTTCCAGCTTTCGCCGTGGAGGGGTCTGGTGCCAAAGTCTGCTCGACCCCGTGGCCGAAAGTGCTGGTCGCTGCAAGGCCAGAAAGGAAATTGGACATGGACGCAAACTTGCTGGGGATTCCCCTGGTTTTTTGGGGGATTCTCTGTCTGGCAGTCGCAATTGCCTACTATTTTGTCTGGCCCAGCCCGGGTCTGCGGCGGCTGACCCGACGGACGCTGCGCGCACAGATCGTGCTGCGTTATTTTCATTCCCTGGTCTGGGTGCTGCTCGCCATCGGTTGTTTTTTGGGCGCAGCAGGCAGCGGGGATCTGGGTCGCTGGGTGGCTTTGCTCGGCATCCCCACCTACGCTGTTTTTCTGGTTTTTGTCGTGCGTGACCGCCATCAAGAGGAACGCGCCCGCAGCGAACAACGCCGGGGAGCCGGCCACCAAGATCTTGGGATGCCCCTTTGAGACAGAAGCCCCTCCCCGCCAGAATAAAGGGGGGCGGCCGAGCATCTTTCCATCAACCGACCGCAACGGAGACCGCAGACAAAGATGTCTGACTTCACACCCTTCCAACAGAAAATGCTTGCTGCGGGCATCTCACAAACCTTTATCGAACACTACCATTTTTACTACGACCAGTTGGCTGCAGGTGCGACCGGCTACATTTCCCACGATGAAGCGCAGCCCGTCGACACCCTGCCTACTTACACAGGGCTGGATCCCTGCCTTCTCGGGGCAGGTGAAAAAGCCTTGAGCCGCACTGTTGTCATCAAGCTCAACGGCGGACTTGGCACCAGTATGGGGATGGATGGCCCCAAATCGCTCTTGCCCGTCAAAAATGGGCTGACGTTTCTCGACATTATCGCTCGTCAGATCCTCCATCTGCGCCAACAGAGCGGAACCCATCTCCCTCTTGTGTTGATGAACAGTTTTTATACCAGCGCAGAAAGTCTGGCTGTATTACAAAAATACCCGGATCTTGCCCAGGGCCATCCGCTGGAGTTTCTTCAACACAAACAACCCAAAATTTGGAAAACGACCCTGCAGCCGGCTGAATGGCCGCAGGATCCTGAGAAAGCGTGGTGTCCACCCGGCCACGGCGATCTCTACACGGCGTTGGCCGACAGCGGAATGCTCTGCTGGCTGCTCGATCACGGGTACGAACACGCGTTTGTCTCGAATGTCGATAATCTGGGCGCCGTCCTGGACCTCTCGATTCTGGGATTTTTTGCCAGCAGCCAGCTTCCCTTCCTGATGGAAGTCGCGCAGCGCACCCCGGCCGACCGCAAGGGAGGACATCTGGCCCGCACCGCCACTGGCCAACTGCTCCTTCGTGAACTGGCTCAGTGCCCCCCAAACGAAGAAGAAACTTTTCAAGATATCCAGCGCTACCAGTTCTTCAACACCAACAACCTCTGGGTCAACCTGCCTGTGCTGGCAACGACGCTGCAGCAGCGAAACGGTCTGCTGGGGTTGCCCTTGATCCGCAACGAAAAACCTGTCGATCCCTCCTCCCCTGCCAGCCCACGCGTCTATCAGTTGGAGACCGCAATGGGCTCTGCGATCGCCCTCTTCGACCGCGCCCAGGCCCTGTGCGTGCCGCGCGCTCGTTTCGCTCCGGTCAAGAAAAACAGCGACCTGCTCGTCCTCATGTCAGATGCCTACCGGCTCAACCAAGATTATACGCTCAGCCTGGTCCCTGAATGCAGCGGGATCCCGCCCTCTGTACAGCTGGACGACCGCTACTACCAGCTTTTTGCGATGCTTCAGCGACGTTTTCCAACTGGGGCTCCCTCCCTCCGCCACTGCCAGAGCCTGACTGTCTCTGGAGATGTTTTTTTTGGCTGCAACGTGACTGTCCAGGGCCAGGTGCAGATCAACGCACTGGAAGGCAGCGCACTACATATCCCCAATCACATGCAGCTTCGAGCGGATGCGCAAACAGCCAATCCCGATTCAGCGTAGTCAGCCCCCACTTCAGAAAACAATTCCTTGTAATCGATGATACAATAAAAGTGTAATCAGCCAAGATCGGCTGCCCAATGTGCATTTATTGTAAGGAGCCAGCAACTGTGTCCTCATTGATATCCAGAATTTTATCGGTCTTCGGCTTGTTGGCTGTCCTTGCTGTGCTGCTGACGCCGGCGTTGGCTGCCAGCAGTGATTCCCGCAGGGTTTTTGGCCGACCTGCACAGGCCGCCAGCAATGCTGTCGCACCCCTGACCACGACCAGCAAGGGCATTCCTGACCGTTACATGGTGATATTCAAAGCAGACCGGGTCTTCTCCGCAGCCGCAGTCAACAGCAAAGCAGCTGAGGCAGAGATCCAGTTTGGTGCCCAAGTCCACTACATCTACGACAGCGCCGTTCAGGGCTACGCGGCCACTCTCTCTGTGCAGGCGGTCGAAGCATTGCGCAAAGACGCCGACGTCGCCTACATCGAGCAGGACCAGGTGTTCACCGCCAACGACACCCAGACCGGCCCCCCCTGGGGATTGGACCGAATCGACCAGCGGAGCTTACCGCTCAGCAACAGCTACACCTATGCCACCGACGGGCAAGGGGTCCACGCCTACATCATCGACACCGGCATTCGCAGCAGCCACACCGAGTTCAGCGGACGCATCGGCGCCGGCTACGACGCTGTCGACGGCGGCGCCCCAGATGACTGCAACGGACATGGCACCCATGTCGCCGGTATGCCAATATGAGCCTGGGCGGCGGCGCTTCCCAGACCCTGGACACTGCTCTGCGCAACTCAGTTGCCGCCGGCGTCGTGCATGTCGTAGCCGCCGGCAACGAAACTGCTGATGCCTGCAACAGCTCCCCAGCGCGCGAGCCGCTGGCGATCACCGTCGGGGCCACCAACAGCAGTGACCAGCGCGCCTCTTTCTCCAACTACGGAACCTGCCTCGACATCTTTGCACCTGGGGTCAACATTCTCTCCAGCTGGTATACCGGCGACAGCGCCGCAGGCTCGCTCTCCGGGACCTCGATGGCCTCCCCGCACGTCGCCGGGGTGGTGGCCCTCCATCTTGCAAGCTCGCCCAGCGCCTCGCCGGCTGATGTGGCGGCCAGCCTGAACAACGCAGCGACGACGGGGACGGTCAGCGACCCTGGTTCAGGCTCCCCCAATCGACTGCTTTACAATCTGCTGGGTCCAGCCCCTACGCCGACCCCCACGCCGACCGGCACACCACCGACCCCGACCCCGACACTGACGGCGACACCAACCCCCATCCCGCCGCCCAACGACGACTTCGCGCAGCCCGTCGAGATCTCCACCCTTCCTTTCAACCACACGATGGCAACGACGTTGGCCACCAAAGCTGCCGATGATCCCGTACTCTGTGTTGGTTTTCAAGGCGGAGCCAGTGTCTGGTATCGGCTCGTCGCGCCGGCCAGCGGACAGCTGACACTCAACACCTTCAACAGCAACTACGACACTGTGCTGGCTGTCTTCACGGGCAGCCGCGGGGCCTTGACCCAGCTGGTCTGCAACGATGATCTCAGCAACACAAACCGGCAGTCGCAGACAACGCTGCCAGTCACAGCAGGCACCACCTACTATGTGGAGGTCGCTGACTACAATCCTGGCAGCAGCCAGCTGGCGGCTCCGCGCAGCAAAACAGATGCTCCCGTCAGCGGCCAGGCAGGTGGCACGTTGAACCTGGCTGTCACCCTGAGCGTTGCCAGCAACACACCCACCCCTTCGCCTGTCTCGCCCGCCAACGATGACTTCGCACAGCCTGTCGTGATGGCCAATCTGCCCTACAGCCACAGCATGGATACGCAGTTCGCCACACGCGCCGGCGACGATCCAATTTTGTGTATCGGATCGCAGGGTCTCGCCTCGGTATGGTATCGGCTGACCCCTGCGGTCAACGGTACGTTGGAGATTCAGACCGCCAACAGCAACTACGACACCGTGCTGGCTGTCTTTACAGGCAGCCGCGGGGCCTTGACCCGCCGCGCTTGCAACGACGACACCGACAGCTCGCTCCAATCAAGGGTTGTCCTGCCGGTCACAGCAGGCACTATCTATCATGTTGAGGTAGCCCAGTATTCCTATCTCAACGAAACTTCTACAAAAAACAGCTCTCCCCAAAACGTCCCGGTTCTCCCCTGGAGCGGGGGAACACTGCGAATCAGCGCAGCCCTGACACCGACCCAACTCACACCCACCGCGACCCCGACCTTTCTGCCGACAGCAACCCAGACACCGATCGTCCCACCGACAGCGACGCCCACCCCAGATTCAGGCGACGTGCTCCTGGCTGTGGTCCCAGCTGGCACTGCCGTCCACCTCGGTGAAACTTTCACTGTGACAATTCGTGTACAGACAACTCAGCCGGTCGATTCCGCTGAAGCCCACCTCAATTTTGACCCAGCCGTGCTGCAAGTGGCCACAGTGACGGCAGGCAGCACCTTCTCCACACTGCTGCAGAACCAGTTCGACAATACCCAAGGTACGTTTGATTTTGCCGCTGGAGCGGCCCTTGGGGGGAGTCTGCCCACCAGCGACTTTGTGCTGGCAACCATCCTTTTCACAGCCACACAGCCTTCCACCAACACCCCGCTGACCTTTGTCAGCCAGAATTCTCGCCGCAGCGACGTCTATTATATCGGCAGCAGCGTGTTGGATCGTCTCGAAAACGGCTCTGTGCGCGTTATTGAACGCCAGCTGGTCGGCCGCGCCGTGCCGCCCGGCAGACCCGCAGCTCCCCATCTGCGCTGGCAGATCCCCGTGACGATTACACTGCAAAGTCTGGTTGGAGAACCGACGCTCCATCAGGCTACAGTGCTCGATGCCTCCGGCTACTTCACGTTGACCGGTCTGAGCGGGCCTTACCAGATCGGCGTGCGCGGCCACAATACCCTGCGCACCACCCTGCCCGTCACAGTGACCGGAGCGCTCACTGCCGTCGACTTCGGTACCTTGCGGGGTGGAGACAGCAATGGGGACAACGCAGTCAGTCTGATTGATTTTTCAATCCTGGTCAATACATTCAGCCGCTGCAGCACCAGTGCCGGATATGACTCTCGCGCTGATTTCAACGGCGATGCCTGTGTCAATCTTCCGGATTTTTCGATCTTACGCAGCAACTTCGGTATCAGTGGCAACAGCCAATTTCTACCTGCTGTGAACAGGGCTGAACCTTCCTTGCCAGCCCCAGCCAACATTCGACTTGGCATTGCACCCCCGGCAGGCCCACTGTTGCGCGGCACAACCTTTGTAGCTCAGCTGTGGCTTGAAACCACCCCACTGGCCGTCGACGGTGTAGCTGCCTATCTCACGTTCGATCCAGCCATCCTGCAAGTCAAGCAGATCGTTGTCAGCGATCTGCTTTCTGCACGGCTGGAAGAAACATTCGACAATTCCCAAGGACAGATTCGTTTCGCCGCAGGCAGTCTGTCAACAGTTCTGAATGGCAGCCTCCCCCTGGCAACGATCGAATTCGACACAGTCGGCTTGGGGACCAGCAAACTGACATTCCTGCGCAGCGATGGCGCACAAAGCGAGGCCACCTACGACGGTGAGTCCATTCTGGCCGACACCGCAGACGCTGCCATCCACATCGTCGACCAGCTTGCCCCACCATTGTTCCTCCCCATGATCTCGGGCGACTGACACCCAGTTGCTGGGTCGTCGGATGTGGCTGTTTGCCACATCTGACGACCCTAAACAAGGTCTGCAAGCCTATTCCATGGAGCCCAACCGTCGATGCCATTCCCAAAATCTTTCCTCAATTCTTTTGCAGTGCCCCCACCTCGCCGGCTCAGCCACATCAAATACAGCTTGCCCATCCTTTTTCTGGCGATTGGACTCAGCCTGACTGCCGGACTCTACCTGAGCAGTGCTTCAGCCGCCAGCCCAGCCACCCAAATACAGGTCACACAGACGCCCCAAAGCAGCGATGTAACCCTGGCCATCAGCCCTGTCCAATCCCGTGTGACAGTCGGCGATACGTTCACCGTTGCTGTCGAGGTCAACACCCAGCAACCGGTGGACGGTGCCTCCGCCGCAATCGACTTTGACCCAACCTATCTCCAGGTGCTCAAAATTGTTCCGAGTCAAACACTCACACTGTCTCTGCAAAATGAGTACGACAACGAAAAAGGCACCCTTCAATTTGCAGCAGGCACCTTGAATCCCCCATTTCCAACCAGCAATTTCACGTTGATGACCCTCGAACTGGTCGCCATCGGTGAAATCGAACAGACAGACTTAACCTTCCGCACAGGCGAGTTGTTGACCAGCGATGTCACATATGGCGGTATTTCTATTTTGGACGATGTCGAACCAGGCTCGGTGACTATCAAACCACTTTTCCCTATCACAGTCGTTCCCGAGACGCCCACGCCAGAGACGCCCACGCCAGAGACGCCCCAGGCACCGACAGACGTCGAATTGATGGCTCTGGTACCTGACCAGGGGCTTGCCGGACTCTCCAACGAAATTACGCTTCATGGAAAAGGTCTGCGCGCCGATACCGTCGTGTGGATAGGAGGGATCAGTCTGCGTGAGTTCGCATTGATCGACCCGCAAGGGACACGAGCCAAAGCAGTCGTACCGGCCAATTTGTCCTCTGGCACATACACTGTGACGGCTGCCAACCCCGGCACATTGCCATTCTCTCTGCCGGACGGCTACACAGTCGTCGATGCTGGCTTGCCCGATCTGGCTGTCACCAACGAGGATATCTGGTTTGACCCGCTGCCCGTGCGTCAGAACCAGGTCACTTTGCTGGGTGTCAATGTACGGCGATCGGGAGGAGAACAGACGGTGAGTGACATCCCAGTCGCCTTTTATCTTGATACGATCGCGGTTGCAAACTGGCTGGGCACGATGACACTGCCGCCGCTAGAACCTGGCAACAACGTGATCGATGTTGCGCTGATCAGTTGGACCCCCCTCAGCACCGGCACACACACAGTCTATGCGGTTGTGGATCCCGACAATGCATTCGTGGAAGGAAGCGAGGCAAACAACAGGGCAGCTTGGAACGTGACGGTTCTTCCCCCCCAGACTGCCGTCGACAACACGCCACCCACGATCCAGCAGCTTTCTGTCAACAATGGCGAGCAGACAGCCACCTCACCCGCTGTCATTCTCACCATTTCTGCAACCGACCAGGGTACCGAGGCAGCATCGATCTTTCTGGTAGAACGCACCTACAACAGCGCTGCCCGTCAATGGATCCCGCTGCAGCAGACTGGCTGGATCACCTACACGACGAGCTATCCGATGACACTCAACCCCGTGGGGGGGGTCCACTACTTGCAACTGTGGGCGGCAGATGGTGTCGGAAACGTCACCACAACTTCTCTGCAGGCACCAATCAACTACCTGCGTGCCGATGACAGTGTCCGCAGCGGTCAGACTCGCATCTATCGGATTTTTCTTGCGGTTGGAGACACGCTCACAGCCAACCTATTTTCAGGAAGCGGCGACCCCGACCTCTATGTATGGAGCCCCAACGGCGAATTGGCTGGCGTCAGCAACCAGTACGGCACAGCCCCTGAGGCCCTTGTCCTGACCAACGTGCCAACGGCAGGCACCTACCAATTTGAGGTTTATGGATTTGAGGACAGCAGGTACACGCTCTCTTTCAGCGCCGTGCGCACTTTCAGCCAACACACGACCACAGACAAACCAGTACCGACATCTCCTGCCGTCGAACCCAGTGCAGCGCCAGCCGGCCAGCAGGCGTTGCCCCTGGCCCCGCAAGCGCCACCCACACCGGTGTCCCCCACACCGGTGCCGCCGTCAACAGCCAATTCTTTGTATTTGCCGATCACGGTCAAATAGAATCAGGGGCGTGCATGCCGCCCCTGATTCTATGGCGGCCACTCGTTCAGCTTGCGTTGCAGAGGGGAAATGCGGCCACCCGCAGGTGCGTGCTCCCGTATGGGATCAACTCGAGCGATTCGATCGGTTCCTCGCTGGCATGCGGGCCGGCATCGATCGGCCCAGCGGAGTTATCGACGAGCCCCCAGTGTGGCAGCCGACGCCCCCGTGCCCGCAGCCGCACTGGGGGCTGCAGCGGGTCAAAGGGCACAACACTGACTCGTCCTTCTTCGACATCCAGGCTGGCGGCCATCTCCGCCGGGTCCAGCAACAACCCATAGTTCCATGGCGTCGTCGGATAGACCTCCCAATCTGCATGGGGGAGTTCACCAGCCACTTGCTGCCACTGCTCGGCAATGCGCAGCCCAAAGAGCAACGGCCCGCGGTGAATCGAAAGCAGCCCTTGATGGCCACGGCTGGCCCGCAGCGTTGCTGGCAGATCCAACAAGATCGTCGTGGTCCCTTCCCAGGATCGCACCACTCGATGAAATTCACCCGCGCGGGCGCTGGCTGCCAGATCGTTCCCAACCACCACCCGGGCGCCTTCAGCCCACGCCGGAATCCGCAAAAGCAACGGGAACTGAGCCATCCGGTCCACCGTGACCCGTATCATCAGCTGCCCTTTGAAGGGATAGTCTGTCTCCACTGCCAGCTTCACTCGGGTTCCGTCGTCCAGTTCGACATGTGCTACACAGGGGCCATAGGCAACCAGGGCCAACCCACCGTCCAGGGTCGCCATCACCAGGTGTTTGACCAATTTGGGCCATCCTTGGTGCAGATTGGCAGTACAACAGCCATAATGCGGCTCCAGGCCAAACAGGTTGGAGGTGTCGGTGTTGTCTGTCCAGTTGCGTTTTGCAACGCTGCAAAGCACTTGATTGACCTGCTGGTCGTACTGATGGGACCACATATCTGGCGCAAAGGTGGCCGGCCAGGCATTGTAGGCAACCTGTTCCAGGACATCCCCATAAAAAGGATCGCCGGTAATCCGCATCAATTCTTCAAGAGAATACATATACTCAGCGACTGCACAGAGTTCCGTCCCAGAGGTCGGAGAGGTGCCGTTGAGGTGTTCGTCGCCGCTCCAGATTCCATTGGGCTGGCCGTGATGCCGCATCAAATTGGCGATACTCTGCCGGGCTGCCCCCCGCTGCCACTTGTCGCCGCTGACCAGGTACTGCACAGCCGGAGTTTTGATCCCTTGGGCATTGTTCACGACATGGGTGGCCATATTGGAACGGTAGTGTGCGTACGGCAGGATGCGGGCCAACCCATACCGGGCCTGCAATTCTGCCCAGTCCATCCCCCCTGCGCTCAACTTGGCCGCCAGCTCCAACAAAAAGGCATCGCCGGTGATGTTGTAAAGCCAACAGACCGCCAACAGATTGTCAGCTGCGCGCGCAGCGCCCCAGCTATCCAGTCGGCGAGCAGCCAACATCACATTCTGATAGGCAAAGTACCCAGCCATCAGGCTCAGCACACGTTTCTCCTGGGTAGCCTCGTAATAGCTCATCAGCACCTTGAGTGCGACCATGCGTGGCCACCAGTCTGGGTTGGCAGGACCAAACCAGCCATTGGGCTGCGCGCTGTTGAGCATCCAGCTGAGATAGGAATGGGCTTTGGCGACCAAGCGCGGGTCGTCCAGTTGGTAGGCGAGCGGAACCAACCCATCACAGTAATAGGGAGCGCGCTCCCAGTCATCGCCGCTGCCCCCGAGCCATCCTGACTGGCGCCCGACATCGGGCCAGAATTCATCGAGATGACCGGTCAGACCATTGGCCTGGATCCGCATCTGGTCCAACAGCCAGCCCGTTGGACGTACAGCGCCTACCGGCAATGGCCGCAGGGCAACAGGAAACAACGGCGGTCGGTTTGCCGGCAATGGTCGATAAAACATTTTTGATGGTTCTCCGCATCCGTGTGTAGGTTTGTTATCCTTTGACTGCGCCGCCCATCAACCCTTGCATGTAGTAGCGCTGCAAAAAGAGGAAAAGCACAATACAGGGCAGAATCGTCACCGTGATCCCTGCCTGCAGCGCCCCCCAGTCGATGGCTCCATAATAGCCGCTGCGCACACTGGGTCCAACAGAGCCGCCTCCTCAATTTCGCGCGGCACCACATCGAAGGTGTTGCGCATCATAAACACACCGAAAGGCAGCTGAAAGGTAATGTACACCAACGCCAGACCCATCAAGCTGTTCTGAAGCTTCACGGCACTCATCAACAGAAAAAGCGGCGTCAAAATAGATTGGAACGGAATCATCAACGCAGCGAGCAGCATCAGAAACAACAGATTGCTGGCTGGAAAACGAAAACGCGAAAATCCATAGCCAGCCAGGGTGCTCAACACGACGGTCCCCACCACCGTGATCAACGCAACACCCGCACTGTTGAAGATGTAGCGGGTAATTCCAGCCCCATACTGGTTCAACTTGACGTAGTTTTCAAAAGTCAGCACAGAAGGCAGATAGGTCGGTGGCACAGCCGATGCTTCAGCCGGCGACTTTAACGAAGTCAACGTCGACCAGAAAATCGGAAAAAGAAACAAGATGGCCAACACGATACCGACGACGTACAGGACGGTCCGGCCAGCACGGCGACGCAGGCGAACCGCTGAACTCCGGATGGTGGTGCTTTTCAGAGCGGTGTTCAAGATATTCTTCTCCAGACGTTTCGTCGTTCAGTACGTTGTATCGTCGCGCAGCACACGCAGCTGAAGGATGCTGAGCAGGCCTAAAATGGCCAGCAAGCCAATCGAGAGCGCTGCCCCGTAGCCAAGCTTGTAATAGGTAAACGAGTTGTTGAAAATCCAATACACAGCGGTAATGGTCTGGTTCTGTGGCCCCCCACGCGTCATGATATAGAATTGATCAAAGGCCAGATATGAGCCAATGACAGAAAGCACCAGGGCCAACGCAAATGTCGAACGCAAAAGAGGCAACAAAATATACCACAGCCGCTGCCAATAGCTGGCCCCATCCACCTCCGCAGCCTGGTACAGCTCGTCGGGCACCGCTTGCATCCCTGCCAACAGCAAAATCATGCTGAATCCGACCGTTTTCCAGACGATCGAGACGACAATTGCAGTCATGGCCAGATTTTTATCGACCAGCCAGATCACCGGCTGCTGAATCCACTCCAGATCCAGCAAAATTCCGTTGAAAATGCCAACACGATCGTTGAGCAGCCAGACCCACAGCAGGCTTGAGGTTCCCAACCCAATCACCACCGGAATAAAGTAGATGGTCCGGAAGATACCGATGCCGCGCAGCGCACTGTTGACCAGCAGCGCCAACAAAAAAGCCAGGATAAAAATAGGGGGCGTTACCAGCAACGTATACTGTGTCGTAAACCAAAGACTGGCCCAAAACTGACTGTCCTGGACCATAGCTACATAGTTCTGGATTCCCAGAAAGGTGGCCTGCCCCAGCAACGGCCAGTTGTGCAGCGACATCCACCCAGTCATGAGCAAAGGAAAGATGAACATGGCCACTGTAAACAGAACTGCCGGCAGAACAAACAGAAACCCCGCCACCATTCGGCGCTGAGAGAGGGTCCCCGTCCGGCGACGCGCGGTTTTTGTCGGTGTCAAGATGGCCGCCATGAAACTCTACCCATCCTGCCGTGGATGGGGCGTGCCCCATCCACGGCCTTGCTTGAATTGTCTGGGCAGCGTTACTGCCCAGCCAGAATCTTGGTAAATTCTTCCTGAGCGGTGTTGACCGCCTCTTCGACTTTGCCATCAAAGACCGCTGTCTGGATCATCTTCAGCCACGGCCCATTGGCGTCGTTGAAAAGCTGGTTGTAGACGATCGAGTACGGGGTTCGACCGATCGCCATCGCTTCCGCTGCCGTCGTCAGGCGAGAGTCCTGCGCAAAATACTCATTTTCAGCCAGATCGGTGCGCACCGGCAGGTTGTTCAGCTTGGCATAGTACTCCAGTTGAACCTCCTCCGAGGTCGCCCATTGAATAAATTCAAAGGCTTCCTGAGGATACTTTGAACCGGCAGGGATGGCGATGCTGTCGCCGCCCGCAAACGAGGAGGCCCCCCCCTCCTGCCCAGGCAAAAACGTCGCGCCAAAATCAATCTCTGGAAAATTGGTCTTGATGTTGTTGATTGCAAATGCCCCGGTGCCTGCCATCCCAATTTTTCCGGTCGTAAATGCATTGGCAAAGTCCGTGCCAGTGTCTGCCTGCGCGCCCGGCGGGATCAACCCATCCGCCCACATCTGGCTGTACAACGCCAGAGCACCCGCCACACTGGGATCCGTCAGCGTCGCCTCTGTCCCATCCTCGCTCAGCACATCGCCGCCGTTGGCCCAGATCAACGGTGCAAAGGTAAAGGCGTTACAGCCGGCACAGGCACCCGAAAAATAGAATCCATAGATGTCTTCGCCCAGCGCCCGAATTTTGGCGGCAGCGTCGGCGATCTCGCCCCACGTCTTGGGTGGGTTTTCTGGATCCAGCCCAGCCTGCTCAAAGAGCCCTTTGTTGTAGATCAGATACGACCCTTCTGCGTTGAAGGGCAGACCGAAGATCTTGCCGTCGTAGGTGGCCAGCCGCACATGCGACGGGCTCAGCTTGTCAAAATAAGACAATCCCTTGGCCAGATCAGTGATATCGGTCAACTGATTGGCAGCCGCAAACTGCGGAACATAGATCAGATCAACTGCCATCAAGTCAGGGGGTGCCCCTGCACCGACCGAAGCGCCCACCTTGGTCATGTACTCCGACGCCGGGATGACCGTAATCTCGATCTGATTTTCGTGCGACGCATTCCAGGCATCGACCAGCGAGCGCACCTGGGCTTGGTTGCTGTCACGGGTCCAGAAAGCGATCGTCACTCCTCCACTGGCAGGTTCTCCAGCGGCCTGTTCACCGCCCGGTGCCGCCACGGGGGCTGCACATGCCGCCAACAGCAGCAGAGCCAACAGCCCTATCCACACTTTTACAATACGTTGCATACCCAACTCTCTCCTCCTGGTACAAAAATAAATTTCGTGAACAAACGTGAGCAACGGCTGTTCGCCGTATCCCCCCAACATTTCAGCTGCCAACCTATCCTGTCGTTTGGCTCAGCCCAACGCTGCAGCCCCACACGACTCGCGGACCAACAGCTCCCCCCGCACATAGGCCTCTTCCTCGATCTCCGTCCTGCCTTCCATTCGATACAAAAGCATCTGCGCAGCAGCCTGCCCCATCTCATAACAAGGCAATGTCACGGTGCTCAACCGCGGACGCACTGTCCGGCTGATCTCCCGATCGTCGTACCCGACCACGGCCACCGCTCTCGGGACCTCTATTCCTGCATCTTGTAAGGCATAGACCGCCCCCGCCGCCATCAGATCGTTGCCGGCGAACAGCGCTGTCAACTGGGGCCGCTTCGACCACAGCCGCTGCATGGCCGCATAGCCACTCTCCAGCGTCCAGTCCCCACATTCGACCAGCCCTGGGTCGTAGTCGATGCCCGCCAATGCCAGTTCTGCACAGTACCCCTCTAGCCGCAGCGCCGATGCGTAGTACTGCACCGGCCCGTTGATGTAGCCGATGCACCGGTGCCCAAGGTCGAGCAGGTGACGCACCGCCAGATGGGCCCCATACCGCTCGTCAGGAATCGTCGAGTATTGACCCGGCGCAGCAAACTGGCGGTGCACAAAGACATAGGGCTTGGTCGCCAGATCCAAAAAATCAACCGCAGTTGTGTGCCATGTCTCCGAAAAGATGATGCCGTCCACCGAACGGCTTAACAGATCGTGGATGGCCGCCCGCTCGGCGGCGGGATCCCAGTCTGCACTGACGACGACACAAAGATAGCCCTCCTGCCGCAGACGGTCCTGAATCCCCCGGATAATTTTGTTCACAAAAGGACCCATGATGTCGTCCACCACAACGCCTACCGTGGCAGAACGATCCGTGCGCAGGCTGCGCGCAGCCTGGTTGGGACGGTACCCCAGTTGGTCGGCCGTCCACAAAATCCGCTGACGAGTTTCAACACCGACAGGGTGATCTTTGTTGTTGAGCACGCGCGAGACGGTCGCAATCGAAACACCTGCCGCCTCAGCCACATCATGAATGGTAACAGCCATCTCTTTTCCGCAGGGTTCAAAACAGTTCGTCGTCGTCCCCCACTGTAGCAGAAAACGTTTACCCTGTCAACGTTTTTTCCCCAAAAAGTTCAAAATACTGGGCCGGTCAGCCCGCCTCCCTGCCGGCCAAGGGCAGCCGCACGACACCCTCCATGCCCGCTCCCAGTTGACTCTGCACGACAAACGTGCCTTGATAAAGCTCGACCAGCCTCCGGACAATCGTCCACCCAAGCCCGGACACAGGCAAAAGACCCGGCTCAAACTGCACAGCCCCTGGCAGCGCTGCCGGAATATCTCCACGGCCCTGATTCGCTACGCGCAACACCCACTCTCCTGCCTCGACACCGCCAATCACACACACCTGCGAGCCTGCCTCCGAATACTTGAAGGCGTTGTCCATCAGTTCATAGACCACCTTCTCCAATCCCTCCGCTTCGATTGCCGCCATGGCGTCGGTCACCTCGACAACCAGTTCTTTGGACCGGCCATACAGCTCGGCAACCCGCCGCGCAGTCTGTGCAGCCAGTGCACAGGCTTCACAGGCAACCGCAGCAGGAGGCGGCTGCCGCTGTCCTAATTCAAGCTGCACAAAAAGCCAGTAACGATCGACCAGATGCGACAAACGTTCTCCAGAGGTCACAATCATGCCTGCCATCTCTGCTATCTCGGCAGGCGAATAAGCGCTCGGGTTCAACGCCAACAGCTCTCCAAAGCCCAAAATTCCCACCAAAGGGGCATGCAAATCGTGGGGAAGCGCTGACAAGACCCCAAGACGCAGCTGCTCCAACGTCCTGGCAGCCTGCTGCTGCCCCTCAGCGCTGCGCTCCAGCCGCGCTCGGATCGTATCCAGCAGATCTTGACGAGCGATCGGCTTGGCCACATAGTCTTCAGCCCCCAGATTCATCCCGCGCCGCACATCGGTGCGGGCAGCCAGCGCAGACAAAAAAATCACCGGAATCCACGCCGTCGTCTCCTCCATGCGCAGTTCCAGCAGCACGCGATACCCATCAAAATAGGGCATCATGACATCACAGATCACCAGATTAGGCCGATGTTGTCGGGCCAACTGCACCCCCTCAGCGCCGCCGCTGGCACTGTACACGGTGTATCCTTCGTAGCGGAGCCATTCTACGATCTCTTCCAGCAGCCCGACTTCATCGTCGATCACCAGCACTTTTGCCATCGTCTCCATCCTCATCTAAAAGAGGGAGTGCCACGCGCACCGTCGTACCCACACCGACCTCGCTCTCCACCGAGATCGTGCCGTGGTGCTTCAAAATAATCTCGCGCGTGATCGGCATCCCCAACCCAGTTCCTGGGATCATCGTGACATTTGCGGCCCGGTGAAATGGCTCAAAGAGATGCGCCAGCCCCCCGGTCGGAATGCCAATCCCATGGTCAACCACCACCACCAGCGCCGATTCCTCTTCGATCGCCACAGAGAGCTCAATCGACGTTCCAGGGGCAGAATACTTGATCGCATTTTCCAGCAGATTGTCCAGCGCCTGGCGGAAAAGTCGCGGGTCCAGACAGACTCGTATCGGAGCGACCTTCGCCTGATAGATCCACTGGCGATCCAGCACAGAGCGCTCCTTGTACTCCTCCACCAGAGCCAAACAAAAAGCATCCAGATCCATCGGCACCATCTCTATCTCTTGGGTTTCTGCCTCGATCCGGGCCAGCTGCAGCACATTCCCAACAATCGCCTGTAAATGACCGACCCGCTCACAGATCTTGTGCAGACGCCGCTGCATCTGCGCGAGATCGAGACGATCTCCGTAGGCCAGCAAAGTCTCTGCTGCAGCCAGAATCGTCGCCAGCGGGGTACGCAGTTCGTGCGACACCATCGCCACAAAACGGCTCTTCAACTCCCCCAATTCTCTTTCATGGGCCAATGCGCTGCGCAACCGAACTTCACTCAGCTGCAGTTCTTCGGCTGCTTGCTTGAGCATTTTCTCATGGCGCAGGCGGTGCTTGGCGTTGACAATCAACTCAGCCAAAAATTTGAGCAGTGTAATGTCAGAATCACTCAACGGACGATTCTCACGCACGGCATCAAACCCGATCGAGCCCAGACAGTCTTCCCCCGAGATCAGCGGAATTGTGATCAACGACTTGATTCCCTGTCGCTCCAGAATTGCCTGCAACGGGTCTTCGGCCGGCAACGCGCCCACATCTGGGATATAGAGCAATTTTTTCTGACAATGGGTTTCGACCCAGTGAGGCACAAGGGCCATCGGAACATCCTGAAGGTTGTCGATCTCAGGCGAAATGCCGGGCGCACACCACTCGTAGGTGTTGTGAATCAGGGCGTTCACAAAATCATACTCCAGCAAGTAGGTCCGATCGACCTGAGTGAACTGGCCAACATGGCTCAACACCTCCCCGATTCCCTGGTCAAGCTGGTCGATCGGGAGGTTGATAAAGTGCAGCGCTGTCTCCATCAAAATTCGCTGCAAGGAGGCCTGTCGCTCCAGCCGCACTTCGACATCGAGTGACTTCTGTTCGATACCGGTCATGGCAGGGCCAGCTGCTCCTGATGTCTGAACTGGCTCCAAGAGAGGTTGTAGTAAACGCCGCGGAGCGCAAGCAGCTCTTCGTGCGTGCCCTGTTCCACAATCTGCCCGGCTACCAACACCAAGACCCGATCGGCGTTGCGAATGGTGCTCAGACGGTGCGCGATCACAAAACTGGTGCGTCCAGCCAACAAAGACTCGAGCGCCGCCTGGATCTGCCGCTCCGTGCGCGTGTCGACACTGCTGGTGGCCTCGTCCAAGATCAGCAGACGCGGGTTTGCCAGTGCCGCCCGGGCGATCGAGAGCAGCTGACGTTGACCCTGGCTGAGCCCACCTCCCCGTTCTCCCAGTACAGTGGCGTATCCCTCTGGCAATGTCCTGCCCGTCCAGGAGGATTCGCCCTGCGGCGGCTTCGTAGAACCGGGGGATGAGGCTGATGAGGGTCGTCTTGCCGGCTCCCGTCGGACCGACGATCGCCACCGTCTGACCCGGCTCTGCCACCAGATCCACCTGGCGCAAAACTGGCTCCCCGGCCGTGTACTCCGCCCAAACCGACTCAAAGACAACCCGACCTGCAATCACCGGCATTGCCCGGGCATTCACAGGCTCGGCGATCTCTGGCTGTTCGTCCAATAAATCAAAAATCCGTTCGGCCCCTGCAATCGCGCTCTGAATATTGGCCCACAGCAGCGCAATCTGTGAAATCGGCTGGTTGAAACGCTGCACATAGCCGATGAAGGCCACGATCAACCCCAGCGTGACAGACGATTCCCCCAATGGCAGCCCCTGCAACAAAAAAAAGCCTCCGACCCCTGCCACGACTGCCACCGCCACATAGCCGAGCGCTTCCAGCGCTGGGGTCAAGGCAGAGGTGTACGCCACCGCCCGCAGATTGGCATCCCGGTTCGCCGCATTGCTGGTTCGAAAGGCCTCAATATTGGCCTCTTCCCGGCTGAACGCCTGCACTTCCCGTACCCCAGAAATGCTTTCTTCCAGCTCGGCGTTGACATTGCCGATCTCTTTGCGGGTGACCCGGAAGGCCCGCCGTGCCTGGTTGCTAAACCAGATCGTCACCGCCACCATCACCGGAACCAGCGCCAGGCTGAGCAGCGCATAGATCCAGTTCAACGACAACATGTTCCAACCGATCCAGACCATCAAAAGCGCGCCAGAGACCACCTGAACCAACGCAAAGCTGATCGCCTGCTGGATCGTGCTGACATCGTTCGTGAGCCGACTCATCAGGTTGCCGCTCTCGTTGCGGCTGTAAAAACCCAATGAAAGGCTGTGCAGATGGCCAAAAACTTCCACCTGCAGAGAACGGAGAATCTGCTGGCCCGCCCAGGACATCCAGTAAAACATCAGACCACTGCTGATCGACCCAAGCACAAACAATCCTACCAGACCGGCCACCAACCAGCCTAGCCCCGTCAAGTAGGCAGAGAGCGGAGAACCGGCAGGCACTGTGCCAAACCAACAGCTGAATTGCTGCTGGGTGGATGGACCGCTCTGCCCCGACAGCGCTGCCGCCGGGGTCAGGTAACAGTCAACTGCCTGCCCCAAAAGCTCGGGCGTAACCGCCTGTCCCCAGGCACTGACCCCCATCATCACCACAACGCCTGCCAATACCTGCCAGAAGGGCCGAAAATAGCGCAGCAGCCGTCCCAACGTGCGGCTGCTGCTGCGCGGCTTGCTGGATTCTTGCTCAAGCAGCCTGCGTG
>JAPLGY010000586.1 GCA_026389955.1 Caldilinea sp.
TGGACGCGGCCAAAGGTCTTTTCCAAAGCGCGCAGCGCAATCATGCCGCGCTCCCCCCCAGCCTCCACCTCGGACTCGGGCAGCGATGCCAGAATCATGGCATTGGGGACAAGCTTGCACGCCTCGGTCAGGGCCTGGACAAACGACAGATTGCTGTCGAAGGTGCCCCCGCTCAGCCTCTGGCCGTCAGGAAACTGCCGCACATAGGCGACCAGTTCGTCGATCAGCACCACACAGGGAGCGTAGCGCGCCAGCAGATTGGACAGAATCTCTTTGCCCGGCGACGTGCCCGTGCTGTCGGCGTCTTTGACCTGCTGAAACCCCTCTTCGCCGCCAAGCTGCCAGGCCAGCTCGCCCCAGAGTGTATGGATGCGTTGTCGCCCGTGCTGCCACGGCTGGCCAGGAGAATAGGCATGGCCGTCGAGCACCGCAACGCGAGCCCGCGGGATGTCCATCAGGGCGGCCTGGTCGAGCAGCGAGGGAATGCCTTCCAGGTCGGAGAGGGGGCAGTGGCGCGTGGCAAGGTGATAGACAGACATCATGCCGTGCGTCTTGCCGCCGCCAAAGGCGGTCTGCAACTGAATGACCGGCTCGCCGCCCACACCGTTCAGCCGCTGCATCACCTGAATCAACAGCAGACGCATGCCCTCCGTAATAAAGGTGCGCTGAAAAAATGCGGACGGCTCCTGGTACTCGCGCGTGGCTCTGCCCAGGTGGACAGCCGTCAGATCGGCGGCAAACTCAGCCTGCTGAAAGGTGCCTTCGAGCACATCGGTGTGGGGTACGATCACTTCACGCCAGGGTTTCATGGTTGAGAGCTCTCCGGATCGAATAATTGACTCTGCGCAGGTGTCACCCGCGACCGCTGTCAGCAGCTCACCCGCCTTGTGCTCCCCTTCCTCTTTGAGCACCCGGATCAGCTGGTGCAGCGCCTCCCAGACCGGGATGCGGGAGTCCTTCTGCGGATCCCAGTCGGCCGGGTATTCTGTCCACCGGCGCAGCCGCACCTTGCCGCCGCCCGTCTCTACGACACCCGCTGCCTGCACGCTGCCGACGCTCGTCCCTTTGGCGCGAGCGAGCACGTCGGCTTCGCCAAAGGGGCCGGCTGCCCAGCCGTACTGGTCGAACCAGTGCAGGCAAAACTGGGTGTCCGCATCGAAGTCGTCCTCGGCCAGAAACCGGTTGATCAGCTGCAAAGCAACGCGCACGCTCATCGGCGTGCCGTCGGCTTCCAGCACAGCAGCATATTTCGAAAAAACCGCCATGCCCGGACCAATGATGGCCTGTGAAAGGTCCACCGGCGCCACAGGCGCACGGTCGTCGCCGGCACCTTTGGTCATTTCATCGAGCGCTTCAGGCAGGACAGTGTTCAGCTCACGAATGGCTGTTTTCAGTCTCCGCCTGCTTGAAGGCATAGTAGATGGTCACCGGGAAGGCAGCATGTGACAGCTCGGCCAGCCGACGCATGGCTGTCGTCATCCCATCCAGGAAAAACACCTCCGCCTCCAGCTTGCTGCCGTGCCGGTAGGGCGTAGCAATCAGCTCTTCAGCTTTGGGCACCGCAATCGTGCTGAACAACATCGGAAAGACCGAACGCAGCGACCGACGCAGCCAGACATAGAAAAAGTCGGACAGGTCAGCATAGCCGATGTTGTCGTAGTAGGGCGGATCAGTGGAAACTACCTTGTCACGGCTGAGCGATTGCAAAGTAGCGTTCTGTTGCACAACATACGCCTGGTTGTCTGCTGACGTTTGAATAAGAAATTTTTCTACCCATTCAAGAAGCGATGAAAAATTC